>JAFAGL010000279.1 GCA_023422735.1 Pseudomonadota bacterium | reverse complement strand
GCCTTGGGGAAACCAGAACGGCTGCTTATATGCGTCTCATGGCCATTCTTTCCGTTCTCGATCTTTCTCCCGTTCCTTTCGGCAGCAACGCCGCACAGTCCTTGCAGAACTCGCTGGACCTGGCGCGCCATGTGGAGACGCTGGGCTACAACCGTTATTGGTTGGCCGAGCATCACAATATGCCCGGTATTGCCAGCGCGGCCACATCGGTCGTGATCGGCCATATCGCTAACGGAACGTCGCGCATCCGTGTCGGCGCGGGCGGCATCATGTTGCCCAACCATGCGCCTTTGGTGATCGCGGAACAGTTCGGCACGCTGGCAGCCTTGTACCCGCGTCGGATCGATCTTGGTCTGGGGCGCGCTCCCGGCACTGACATGCTGACGGCGCGCGCTTTGCGTCGGAACATGGAAAATGGCGTCGACAGTTTTCCAAACGATGTCGTCGAGTTGATGGCTTATTTCAAACCCGTGCAGGAAGGTCAGCGGGTCCAGGCCGTGCCGGGTGCCGGGCTTGATGTTCCCGTTTGGATCCTGGGGTCCAGCCTTTATGGCGCTCAGCTCGCGGCCATGCTGGGCCTGCCTTACGCTTTCGCCTCGCATTTTGCGCCAGCTGAACTCGATAATGCCGTTGCTGTTTATCGCTCCCGCTTCCAGGCGTCCGAGGCCCTGCAACAGTCTTACATCATGCTTGGCCTGAATGTGGTTGTCGCCGACACAGATGAGGAAGCCCGCTATCTTTTCAGTTCGCAACAGCAGAGCTTCGTGAATCTGCGGTCCGGTCGTCCGGGTCTTTTGCCCGAACCGGTGCGCGATTATGAAAGCCAGCTGGATGCAAGTGGGCGCATGGTTCTCGACCATGCTTTGGCGGCGGCGTTGGTCGGCTCCCCAGATACGGTACGCAAGGGTTTGAAAGCCTTTCTGGAACGCACCGGCGCAGATGAAATCATGGTAACGGCCATGATCCATGACCATCACGCGCGCAAGCGGTCTTTCTCGCTCCTGTCCGATGTCTTTGCCGATCTCCAACAAGCTGCCTGACGCGTGCTCCGCATGAGTGTGTTGGGAACGTCTCGGCCCTCGATGCGTTGAAGGCCAAACCCGACGCGTGCATTTCGCAAAGCGCGGGGACCGGGACATTCATGAGTGTGACGCCTTCCGCCAAGCCGCCCGAGCAGCTGTCGCCTGCCGAGCACCTCTCGCGCGATGTCGCGAAATTGCGCCGCACCATCACCGGCTCCTTTTTGATCCTCGCTTGCGGCGTCTTATATTTCGCCAAAGATTTTTTCATGCCAGTCGTTCTGGCGTTTCTGATCGCCATGACACTGACGCCGATAGTGCGCTTTTTGCGCAAGCGTGGTGTACCCTCGCCGTTGTCGGCAACGCTTCTGGTGGTCGCCTTCGCCGCGTTTTTCAGTTTGCTCGCTTATTTCGTAAGCGGCCCCGCGATCAGCCTTGTCAACGATCTGCCAGCCACCGGCCAGGCGCTTACCGAGCGCTTGCGCCATCTGCAGCGCCCGATGGCGCGCATCAACGATATCATCGAGCAATTCGACGCTTTGACCGGCCAGGTGACCAATCCGAATGTGATGGAGGTTGCGGTGGCGCAGCCCGGCGTCGTCAATCGTGCGGCCGGTTCGCTGGCTTCAGGCGCAACCACGATTGGCATCACGCTGGTTCTGGCGATTTTCCTGCTCGCTTCCGGCACGATGTTTTATGAGAAGATCATCCAGTCTTTCGGCCGTATGTCCGACAAGAAGCGCGCGCTCCGCGTTGTTTATGATGTCGAGCGCGAAATCTCGCGTTATCTTTTGACGATTGCGCTCATCAATACGGGCCTGGGAATAGCCGTGGGAACCGGTTTGTGGCTGCTGGGCATGCCGAATGCGGTTTTGTGGGGCGTCATGGCGACCCTGCTGAACTTTCTGCCTTATATCGGTGCCCTGACCACGACACTGTTCGTCACCGTGATGGCAATCGTCAATTTCGACTCCCTGTCCTTCGCGTTGCTTTGCCCGGCATATGTGTTGTTTTGCCAGATCACGGAAGGCCAGTTCCTGACCCCGCTGATCCTCGGGCGCCGCTTGGAGCTGAACGCGGTCGCGATCTTCATCGCCGTCGCCTTCTGGTCCTGGCTGTGGGGGCTTGTCGGCGCGCTGATTGCGGTGCCGCTGCTCGTCATCATCAAAGTGTTTTGCGACAATTTCGAAAGCCTGCAATCCATCGGCAACTTCCTTGCCGCACAGCAAACGATTGAGGCGGCCGAGGAAGCGCCATCAGCCACCGCCTTGCCGGCTGGCGGGGCGGCACCTTCCGCAGCCAGTGCTGCCGTCAGCGCAAAGCCTTGACGATGGACGCAGACGGAAAGCAGGTGGGAGACATTCCGGCTTTTGCCTGCCATTCGCCAATCGAACGGCGCGTCTTGAACCCCGGCAAACCATCCGACCCGCCGACATCGTAACCTTTGCGTTCCAGGGCCCGCTGCATGTTGGCGATGTCGGAGCGCAGCAATCTGTCGACCGAACCCCACTTCGCCTGAAATGCGCTGGAGCCATAAGTGATGCGATCAGCGCCATTGCCCACAAAAAGCGCGTAAAGATCGCTCGTGTTATAGTCTTTCAGAACATAGAAATTCTGCGTGACGATAAAGGCGGGGCCATTGCGTCCCGCAGGCATCAGCAGAAACCCCGGCTTGCTCGTCTCGGATGCCGGGAAAGCCTTGCCGCTGATGCGTCTCACGCCCAGGCGCGTCCATTCAACAAAGCTCTTTCCCCGATCCGGCCCTTCGAGCGCACAGGAAATCGTGTCCGGCACGGTCACTTCGAAGCCCCAGTCACGACCCTTCTCCCAGCCGTGATGCGCAAGATAGCTGGCAATCGAGCCCAGCGTGTCGGGAACCGAAGTCCAGATATCGCGGCGGCCGTCGCCATCCATGTCGACGGCGTTTTCGAGCAGCGAGGTCGGCAGAAACTGCGGCTGGCCGAGAGCGCCGGCCCAGGAAGATTTCATGGCGCTGCGCTTTGCCCAGCCTTTTTCAACCACCTGCAGCGCCGCCAATGTTTCTTTGCGAAACATCTCCTTGCGTGTGGCCAGAAACGCTTTCGTTCCGAGAACTTCAAACGCGTCATATGGAATATTGGCGCGCCCGAAACCGGATTCGCGGCCCCAGATCGCGAGCACGATACCAGACGGCACCCCGAAGCGCTGTTCCACAGCACGAAGCGTGCGCGCATGTTCCGCCGCCCGTGCTCGACCGCCTGCGGCAACAGCGCCAATGGTTTTTTCGGCGAAATAAGCACCCGGCGCGCCGAATTCCGCTTGATGCTGTTTTTGATTGCCGGGTTTCTGTCCCGGCAAAACCAGATCCGGCAGTTTGAGATTGGGTGAAACACCTTTGAAGGCGCTGTCGAAAGTCGAGCGCGAAACGCCTTGCGCGCGCGCTTGCGGCCAAAGGTCGGTTTCCAGCCAGTTTCGAAACTGTGCTTCGATCGATTGCGCCTGTGCGAAGCCTGTTGCAATCAAGACCAGCAATGCCGCGATGATCGAGCGCATGGATCGTTTCCCGTTCAGAATGCGGTGCGCGAGCGAAGTGCGGCCGTCAGCGTTCCTTCGTCCAGATAATCCAGTTCTCCCCCGACCGGCACGCCATGCGCCAGACGGGTAACCTTCACATTCATGTCAGACAGTTGGTCGGTGATGTAATGGGCCGTCGTCTGTCCTTCGACCGTCGCATTCACCGCCAGGATGACTTCGCCCACTCCGCCTTCAGCCACGCGCGACACCAGGCCACGAATATTCAGATCATCGGGCCCGATGCCATCCAGCGGCGACAACGTTCCTCCCAGCACGTGAAACTGCGCGTTCATGGAACCGGCGCGCTCCAGCGCCCATAGATCTGACACGTCCTCCACCACAATGATGAGCGCGGGATCGCGACGCGGATCGGTGCAGATCGCGCAAGGATCGCTGGTGTCGATATTGCCGCAGCGCGAACATACTCGCACCTTTTCCAGCGCATCGCCCATCGCGCTGGTCAAAGGACCGAGCAGTTGATCCTTTTTCTTGATCAGATGCAGCGCTGCGCGTCGAGCCGAACGCGGCCCGAGCCCTGGCACTTTGGCCAGAAGCTGGATCAGTCTTTCAATTTCAGGACCGGCAATGCGCTTGGACATGGACACACAAGAAGCAAACAACAGCAAGGGCCGGCATCGGCCAGCCCTTCAAAAAGGAAATATCAGAACGGCATCTTCATGCGGTCTCAGAACGGCATCTTCATGCCGGGCGGAAGTGGCAGGCCGGCAGTCATTTCGCGGGTTTTCTCCTGCGTGATTGCCTCAACTTTGGCGCGCGCATCATTGTGCGCTGCCAGGATCAGGTCTTCCAGGATTTCGGCCTCGTCTGCCTTGATCAAGGAAGGGTCGATCTTCAGCGCCTTCATTTCCGACTTGCCGGAAAGCGTGACGGAAACCAGACCGCCGCCGGATTGCCCGGTGGCCTCGATGCTTCCCATCTCTTCCTGCATGGTTTGAAACTTGGCCTGCATTTCCTTGGCCTTGCTCATCAGGCCGAGCAGATCCTTCATGGGATGATCCTTTTCATTAGAGCTCGTCAGGGTCGTCGATGCCGGGATCGACGGGCAAATTGTCCAGATCGGCTTCTTCTTCGACCACCGCATCGGGAATGCGGATGTCGATGATCCTGGCGCCGGGGAATTTCGCAAGAATGGCTGCAACGGCCGGATCGGCCTTGGCATCCATCAAAGCGGTTTCACGCTTTTCCGTCTCAATTTCGCCGAGTGTACGGCCGCCTTCTTCGCGCGAAACAGTGACGAACCAGCGCCGCCCCGTCCAGCTCGACAGGCGATTTTGCATGTCCACCAGAAGCGCCCGAGGCGCATCGTCCGTCAGGTTGACTTCCAGCCGGCCAGGTTCGATGCGCACAAGCCGGACGCAATTCTTGACGCCGATCTTGAACGGCATATCACGATGCGTGTCGGCCAGCGCGACGATATCTTCCAGTGAACGGACCGAAACGCCGGGTTCCGGCTCGGGTTGCAGTTGGACCTCTCCCACAGGCTGCGGCATCTGATCCGTTTGCGGATCGGTCTGCACAAGCCGCATGGTCTGCGCACCACCGCCACCGCTGGTCACGATCCGATTGGAGCCGATTGCCGAGGTCGAGCTGTTGTTCAAACCGCCCTCACCGGTGGAAAGCGATGGACGCGCTCCGTTTCCGGCTTGTCGCGACGCCAGCCCTCCGTTGTCGCCTTTCAACACCTCGTCAAGCGTTGGCAGATCCGCGGCATGGGCGAGCCGGATCAGTACCATTTCGGCAGCGCTCACAGGCCGCGCAGCGGTTTGCACCTCGGTTATGCCCTTCAAAAGCATCTGCCAGGCACGTGAAAGAACACGTACCGAAAGCGTTTGCGACATCTCCAGGCCGCGCGTGCGCTCCGCTTCTGACAAGGACGCATCGCGCGCCGCTTCCGGCACATAACGCAACCGCGTCACCAGATGAGTGAATTCCGCAAGATCGGTCAAAACGGTCGCCGGATCCGCGCCTGTATCATATTGCGCGCGCAGTTCGGCAAGAGCCGCAGCAATATCGCCGCGCATCAACTGCGCGAACAGATCGATGATGCGTGCCCTGTCCGCCAGGCCAAGCATGGCGCGCACGGCCTCAGCCGTCACCGTTCCAGAACCATGTGCGATAGCCTGATCGAAGATGGACAGCGAATCGCGCACTGAACCTTCGGCGGCGCGCGCCACCATCGCGAGTGCTTCAGGCTCGACCGTGATGCTTTCCTTCTGCGCGATCGTGCCCAGATGGTCAGTCAACAGCGCAGCATCGACCCGGCGCAGATCGAAGCGTTGCGTGCGCGACAACACCGTGATTGGCACTTTGCGAATTTCGGTCGTGGCGAAGATGAACTTCACATGCGGCGGCGGTTCTTCCAGCGTCTTCAACAGACCGTTGAAAGCCTGCGTCGACAGCATGTGAACTTCGTCGATGATGTAGACTTTGTAGCGCGCCGAAACCGGGGCGTAGCGCACTTGTTCGATGATCTCGCGAATATCGTCGATGCCGGTATGCGAGGCGGCATCCATTTCGATCACATCGACATGGCGGCCTTCCATGATCGCCTGACAATGCTCGCCGAGGACTTCCAGCGCAACCGACGGTCGATCGATATCCGGCGTCTTGTAATTCAGCGCCCGTGCCAGAATCCGCGCGGTGGTCGTTTTGCCGACACCGCGAACACCAGTCAGCATCCACGCCTGAGCGATTCGATTGGTGTCGAACGCGTTGGTGAGCGTACGCACCATCGGCTCCTGGCCGATCAGCGTGGAAAAATCCGCAGGCCGGTATTTGCGGGCAAGGACGCGGTATCCTGCGTTCGAAATCCCTTGTCCGGCTTCGTTCATCGGCTCGCGCTCTTCCTTCTGGTCAAAATGGTTCAGATTCGGATGGCGTCGATTGTCTTGCGTTGCACGAACTGCGTCAACGCGGCCCCTGTTTCCGACCGAGCCGGAGAAAACGGTGGGAGGCTGACACGATAACCCGCGCCGTGACTCGTTGGGGCTGCTTCCTTCCGGACCTGACCCGGTTGGCGAGTGGTGCGTCCACCAGCCAACCTCCCGTTGCCCATATCGTCAATCGTCGAGCCTTTTGCAAGCCCGCCCGATGCGCTTGTTTGAAGCAAAGACCGCTTAGGCGCGTTGCCAACAGGATCGGTGCTTGGATTCCCGGCGATGGACGTAACGGCATGTCGTGCAGCCGCGCGACAGAACAAGGTGGCACGATTACATTTGCCTTTTGCTATACAGGCCAAGATGGGCTTCTCCGCTCAAACGGCTTCCATTTCGTGATGAACAGCTCTAGCCTCACATTGAAGTGAGGGAATACATCATGGACACGCCGCGCAACGCCGCCGGTTTTGCGCTGGACAGGCGCCTGGAAGCCGACAGCGAACACGTCATGTGGCTCAGTCTGTGTGAGCTGCGACTGATGAATGACAGTCGCTGGCCATGGCTTTTGCTCATTCCACAGCGATCCGAGGTGACGGAAATCCATGACTTGACGCCACTCGATCAAACCATGCTGACCTTCGAAACCAATATGGTCGCTGAAGCGCTGAAGCGCATGACAGGCTGCGAGAAGATCAACACAGGCGCGCTCGGCAACATCGTGCGCCAACTCCACATTCATGTGATCGCTCGCAATGAAGGCGATACGGCGTGGCCCGGACCGGTTTGGGGCGCAGGTCCGCGCAAGCCTTGTCGGCGCGAGGACCTGCATGACTTGCGCGCCCGCATTCATGCCGCTTTGTCAGTCTGATCGAACCGATGACCTTCTTTTTGTTTGACCGCCCGATCCGTGAAGCCAGCGCCCAGGTCGGGTTTGCCGGCAATGTGCTTGATCGCCAATCCGAAAACCGCTCCGAAGATTGTGTTGAAAAGGCTTTGGCCGATCCCGGCGTGCGATTCTTGCTTTTAACCGGACCGAAAACCCTTCTTCAGTTTGAAAACGAAACTTTCCAGGCTTTCTTCACCCCGCATGAAGCTGCGGACCTTGAGGTCGCCACCGATCACGCGATCCTGCTTGGATATGACGAGCGCGGCCCGGTTCTGGCCTGCGATACCGGTCTCGATCCCGAAACACTGCCAGCTCACCTGAAGGCGATCGATCACCGTTCGA
>JAFAGL010000164.1 GCA_023422735.1 Pseudomonadota bacterium | reverse complement strand
GGCGGAGATGTCTGCACGCATCCTCAAGGCTTTGACGCGTCGATCAGCCGAGGTCATCCTTGAAACGGCTTTCGTCGAAGACGGTTTAGACGGACCGCAAACCGTTGCGCACCCATTGGTGCAGAATGCCTTGGGCAGGCATGCGGGAATTGCGGGCATGAGGCTGGCAATTGATCGGCCGGTGATTGGTCTCGGTGCATCAGCTTCCCTCCACTACACAGGCTTGCCAGATATTATCGGCCAGTCCTGCGTTGTGCCGGAAGACGCTGATGTCGCCAATGCGCTCGGCGCTGTTGTCGGCCAGGTGCGCGTTTCCTCCGAAGTGCTGGTCAGCCAGCCGAAGGAGGGCTTGTTTCGCGTGAGTCTCGGAACTCGTTCGGTGGACTTCCCGGACGAGGCCGAGGCGCTGGAGGCAGCGGAAGATCATGCGCGAACAACCGTTGCGTCGAAGGCGGTGGAAGCCGGCGCCGGCGAAACGCAAGTTCTTGTGGAGCACAAGATCAATGCTGCGATCGTGGAAGGTCAGCGTACTTTTATTGAAGCGTTCGTGATCGCGACGGCCAGCGCGCGTCCACGGATCGCTTTATGAGCTCGCATGCGATTGACCGTTGGAAGTCAAGGTGGTCAAAGCAGCGGGTCGTTTGCTGGAGGAAAAGTTTGCATGCCTGAACGCGTCATGATCCATGGTTTGAAAGTTGATCCGCAGTTGACGGCTTTCGTGCGAGACGAAGTGTTGCCCGGGCTGGCATTAACCGAGAACGCGTTTTGGTCCGGGTTTGCCGATCTCGTCAGCGACTTGGTTTCGGAAAACCGCGCATTGCTTGCCAAGCGGGATGAACTGCAGAACAGGATCGACGCTTGGCACAAAGCAAACAGCGCTCCTTCTGATTTGCATCTTTATCAAGAGTTCTTGCGCGAGATCGGTTATCTCTTGCCGGAAGGGTCGGACTTTCAGGTCTCGACCGAAAATGTTGATCCCGAGATCGCAAGCGTAGCTGGCCCACAACTGGTCGTGCCGGTCATGAATGCGCGCTATGCGCTCAACGCCGCCAATGCGCGTTGGGGATCGTTATATGATGCGCTTTATGGCACCGACGTTATTCCAGAAGCCGACGGCGCGGAGAAGGGCCGGGGCTACAACCCCAATCGAGGTGCAAAGGTGATTGCCTGGGCTCGCGATTTCCTGGATCGCAGCGCGCCACTTTCGGGCGCGTCCTGGAAGGATGCGACGGATCTGTCGGTAAAGAACGGTCAACTGGCCGTTACGGTCCGCAGCAAGACAATCACTCTCGCCGATGCCAGCCAGTTCGCAGGCTATGTCGGCGAGGCTGAGAGGCCTGAACGTATTGTGCTGGTGAAGAACGGCCTGCATGTGGAAATTCGCATCGATCCGACGGCGGCGATTGGCAAAGCGGACACGGCAGGCATCGCTGATGTCTGGCTTGAAGCGGCGCTGACCACCATCATGGACTGTGAGGATTCGGTCGCGGCAGTCGACGCTGAAGACAAGGTCGCCGTTTACCGCAACTGGCTTGGCCTGATGAAGGGAGATCTTGCAGAAGAAATTGCGAAAGATGGCCGGAGCTTTACACGCAAACTCAATCCCGATCTGGAATACAAGCGCCCGGACGGCTCTGCGGCCAAATTGCGCAGTCGTTCGCTGATGCTGGTGCGCAATGTCGGGCACCTGATGACCAATCCTGCAATTTTGATGGAAGATGGCTCCGAAATTCCTGAGGGCATTCTCGATGCCGCCCTCACAGCGCTGATCGCGCTGCACGATATCGGTCCGAACGGTCAAAGACGCAATTCCGCTGCGGGCTCGCTTTATGTGGTGAAGCCCAAGATGCATGGGCCAGAAGAGGTCGCTTTTGCTGTCAGGCTATTTGAGCGCGTCGAGAACCTGCTCGGCATGGCACGCGATACGATCAAGATGGGGATCATGGACGAAGAACGGCGCACCACCGTCAACCTCAAGGAGTGCATTCGCGCAGCCAAGGATCGCGTTGTTTTCATCAACACAGGGTTTCTGGATCGCACGGGCGACGAAATGCACACTTCCATGCAAGCCGGACCGATGATCCGGAAAAGCGACATGAAGCAGGCCGCTTGGATTCAGGCGTATGAAAGCTGGAATGTTGATATCGGGCTGGAATGCGGACTTGCAGGCCATGCTCAGATCGGCAAAGGGATGTGGGCAATGCCTGACCTGATGGCGGCGATGCTCGAACAGAAGATTGCCCATCCCAAGGCTGGGGCCAACACGGCGTGGGTTCCTTCGCCCACGGCAGCAACACTGCACGCAACGCATTACCACTTCATTGATGTGCAGGAAGTGCAGGAAAAATTGAAAGATCGTCCCCGCGCGCAGCTTGATGATATCCTTTCGATCCCTGTTGCGACCCGTCCGAACTGGTCTTCCGAAGACGTGCAGGCGGAACTCGACAACAATGCGCAGGGCATTCTGGGCTATGTCGTGCGCTGGGTCGATCAGGGGGTTGGTTGCTCCAAGGTTCCTGACATCAATGATGTCGCCTTGATGGAAGACCGCGCCACATGCCGGATCTCCTCCCAGCACATGGCGAACTGGTTGCTTCATGGAATTGCGAGCGAAGCGCAGGTGATGGAAACTATGAAGCGCATGGCGGCAGTCGTTGACGAACAAAACAAGGATGACCCTATATACCAGCCGATGGCCCCCAATTTCGAAAGGTCGATCGCCTTCCAGGCCGCGTGTGACCTTGTGCTCAAGGGCGCTGAGCAGCCGAACGGTTACACGGAACCGGTCTTGCATCGCAGGCGATTGGAGCTAAAGGCAAATCAGGTTTAGTTCCACGCTTAGCCCGCGAGTTGATGCGCATGCCGATGTTGATGATCGATACTGCCGCCAATCTTTGCGCGGCTTGTGTCTATGACGCAAATGGTGCGCAGGTGCTGGCCTCTGTCACCCGGGACATCGGGATCGGCCACGCCGAACAACTGATAGAGGTTGTGGAAGAGGCTCTTACTAATGCCCAGCTTTCCTACGCCCAATTAACAGGTCTGGGCGCAGTGGTCGGTCCGGGATCATTTACGGGCGTGCGCGTCGGTGTTTCCACAGTTCGTGGACTGGCAGTTTCGCTGAAGTTGCCAGCTCAAGGCGTAACGACACTCGATGGTCTTGCTTATGAGGCACGCCAGCATCGGCCGGGGCATCCCGTCTTGGCCGTAATCGATGCGCGTCGGGGTCAATTCTATTGCGCATCATTTCACGAGAACGGGATGGTGATGGAAGAACCTGCGGTTCTGGATCTGGAGGCCACAGTTGCGAGAGCAGCTAAAACGGGTCTGACGCTGACGGGTTCGGGAATACAAACTCTGAACGATTACATTCCCGATGCCGTACTCGCCGGATCGGAGGCGACGGCATCAATCGTGACTTATGCCCATCTCGTTGCTGCGAAGCCGATGTCTTTGGAAAAGCCAAAGCCGCTTTATCTGCGGGATGCGGACGCCAAACCCCAAGTGGGCTTCAGACTGCCGGGTCGCGAGGGATAGGGCGATGCGATTGCCGTTTCTGCGACGAGATTATGCTTTGCTTGAATTGCAGTCCGAAGACAGCGATGCCATCGCCGGTTTGCACGAAGAAGATTTCCGCAGACCGTGGTCAAGTAACGAGTTTGACGCATTACTTGAGCAGGATACCGTTTTCGGCTTCGGGTTGCGGCAAGTCGGGTATCCGAAATCACGACTGGTCGGTTTCGTGCTTGCGCGCCTCGCAGCCGGTGAAGGTGAGATATTGACTATCTCGGTTGCGCGTTCCTATCGAAGATACGGACTTGGCCGAAGCTTGATTGACGCCGTGTTGAGGCGCCTTTGGGCCGAACGCGCCGAAGAGCTTTTCTTGGAAGTCGACGAAACGAACCTGCCGGCTATAGGTCTTTACCGGCGACTTGGTTTTTTCGAGGTCGGCAGGCGGCCCGGCTATTATGAACACGAAGGTCAGAATCGTAGCGACGCAATCGTCATGCGTCGCGAAGTTTGGCGGACACCAGAAAGTTGATCCTGTTCTGGAGAGCGGCGTGGACGTGTTTCGGAGTGCTCACGTTGACCTTGCTGCTCGGGCCGTATCAGGCCCTGGCACATTGGACCGGTTGGCTCGATAAATATGCCGCCCCACGTTTATGGTACCGCTTGGCGGCGCGTTTGTTGAGATTTCGCATTCACGAGTTTGGCAAACATGAAGCTGCTCGCCCGCTTTTGATCGCTTCCAACCATGTTTCATGGACGGACGTGGTTATATTGGGATCCATCTTCAAAGGATCATTTATCGCAAAGGGGGAAGTCGGAGCCTGGCCACTGATTGGAGCTTTAGCTCGCTTGCAAGGAACCATTCTGGTCGACCGCCAGAACAAGCGCGGTTCGGTCAATCAGGTCAACGGACTTGCCAAGGCATTGGGTGAAGGGCGAGCATTAGTGTTGTTTGCTGAGGGCACCACGTCGGACGGAACGACAATCTTGCCCTTCAAATCTACTTTATTCGGTGCCGCTAAAGCGGCTGTTGCCGAATCCGAAAGCGGCAGGATCCTTATTCAGCCAGTCGCCATAGCCTATACGCGGGTCGGTGGCCTGCCGATGGGGAGGCGCTTGCGGGGTTTAGTCGCTTGGACGGGAGACGAAGCCCTGCTTCCGCATTTGATGACATTACTGCAACTGCCACCGGTTGATGTTGAGGTGCATTGGGGAGCGCCCGTCGTGTTCGAGCCATCGAGCGATCGTAAAATGATTTGCCGCGAGGCTGAAAGGCAGGTTCGTGGCATGTTTGATGCAGCACTTGCCGCGCCCGCGCCATCATCGCGTGGTTGAGAGCCGGGCCGAAAACCGTTAGAAGCCCCTCCATGAACCAGATCGCCCCGATAGATACCATTGAAGCCGAGCCGCTCACTGCTCCCAAGAAAGTCTTTGTGAAGACCTACGGGTGCCAGATGAACGTTTATGACAGTCAGCGCATGAGCGACGCATTGGCTGCTGACGGCTATGTCGGCACAGAGGTCATGGAAGATGCGGATCTGGTGCTTCTGAACACCTGCCATATTCGTGAAAAAGCGGCGGAGAAAGTTTATTCGGAACTCGGTCGTATCCGCGATCTGAAGCTTGAACGACGCTCTGAGGGGCGTGAACTTGTTATTGGTGTTGCAGGTTGCGTCGCTCAGGCGGAAGGCCAAGAGATCATCCGTCGGGCTCCAGCGGTGGATCTGGTTATCGGTCCCCAGACTTACCATCGCCTTCCGGAGGCTCTGAAGCGCGTACGTTCAGGCCGTAAGGTCGTTGAAACGGAATACGCGATCGAAGACAAATTCGAGCATTTGCCAGCGCCGAAACCTCGTGTCGTGAAAAGTCGCGGTGTTGCGGCGTTTCTCACTGTCCAGGAAGGTTGCGATAAGTTCTGTACATTCTGTGTTGTGCCCTATACCCGCGGCTCCGAAGTCTCGCGCCCGGTTTCCCAGATTGTCGCAGAGGCTGAGCAGCTTGCATCGGCAGGCGTGCGTGAACTGACCCTGCTTGGGCAGAACGTGAATGGCTGGCACGGAGAGGGACCGGATGGTCTGGACTGGGGCTTGGGTCAGCTGCTTTTCAGGTTGGCGGAGATTCCGGGCATCGCGCGGCTTCGTTATACAACGAGCCATCCGCGTGACATGGACGATGCGTTGATTGCGGCGCATCGCGATCTCCAGCAATTGATGCCTTATCTGCATCTGCCGGCTCAGTCCGGTTCGGATCGCATCCTAAAAGCCATGAATCGCCGTCACACAGCAGATGACTATCTGCGGCTGATCGACCGCATCAAGACCGCGCGACCAGATATCGCCATGTCAGGTGATTTTATTGTCGGCTTCCCGGGTGAAACCGATCAGGATTTTTCGGATACTTTGCGGTTGGTTCGTGAAGTTGGTTATGCCCTGGCATTTTCGTTCAAGTATTCACCAAGACCGGGCACGCCTGGCGCTTCGATGAAGAATCATGTTGATGAAGCCGTCAAAACCGAGCGTTTGACGCGTCTCCAGGAAGTTCTTGCGCAGGAGCAGGCGTCATTTGTGAAAAGCTTGGTAGGAAAGACGATTTCAGTTCTGCTTGAAAAGCCAGGTAGGCAGCCCGGTCAGGTTGTGGGACGTTCGCCTTGGCTGCAGCCCACAATTCTCGATGAAAAAGCTGGGCAAATCGGTAACATTATCGATGTGCGCGTGACCGGGACGGGCTACAATAGCTTGTTTGCAGAGCCTATCTAATCACCATGAGGCCTTGATGGCCTCCGATAAGGAGACGCGGTTGACCGCAAAGGCAGACGTAAAAACGAGCCCGGTTGGCGCTTCCGATATGGCGCATCTAGTTCTCACCTTTGATAATAATCGCTTTGCCAGCGAGCTTTATGGCCAGTTCGACGAGAATCTCGCGCGGATTGAGCAGAAGCTCGGCGTTGATGTGCGCTCGAAGGGAAACCAGCTTTCAATTCGTGGCGAACCTACGGCTGCAGAGCAAGCCAGGCGCGCGTTGGATCATCTTTATGAGATGCTGCAGAAGGGCGCCCACATTGGTCAGTCGGACGTGGATGGTGCCATCCGCATGGCCATGGCCGCTGATGATCAGTTGATTTTGCCCACGCTTGAAAAGCAAGGTCGTGTTTCGGCAGCGCAGATTTCGACGCGCAAGCGCACGATTTACGCACGTTCAGCCAATCAGGACGCATATATGCGCGCCTTGGAGCGATCCGAACTGGTGTTTGGCATCGGGCCCGCCGGCACAGGCAAGACTTATCTCGCGGTTGCGCATGCAGCCATGTTGCTTGAGCGCGGGCTGGTTGAACGGATCATACTTTCCCGCCCTGCGGTGGAAGCGGGAGAGCGGCTGGGTTTCCTTCCTGGCGACATGAAGGAAAAGGTCGATCCCTATCTTCGCCCTCTTTATGACGCGCTCTACGACATGATGCCGGCGGACAAGGTCGAGCGAGCGATCGCAGCAGAGGTTATCGAGATTGCACCGCTTGCTTTCATGCGCGGCCGGACATTGGCGCACTCCGCAGTCATCCTCGATGAAGCCCAGAATACGACCCAGATGCAGATGAAGATGTTTCTAACGCGCTTGGGTGAGAACAGCCGTATGATCGTAACGGGAGATCCCAGCCAGATCGATTTGCCGCCAAACGTCAAATCGGGTTTGGTCGAAGCGCTTCACGTGTTGGGCGATGTGCCGAGCATCGTGAAGGTTCGTTTCGAGGACAAGGATGTTGTCCGCCATCCTCTGGTTGCTGAAATCGTGCGCGCTTATGACAAGGCCGGCAAGGGCGGTCCGGCGGTTTGAAGCGTCCGGTGATTGATGTCGCGATTGAAGTCGAGGCCGGCGGTTGGGGTGATGGTTCGAAGCTGGAAAAACTGCTTCAGAACGTTATTCAGGCCACATTCTCCGAGTTGAAGCAATATCAAGGCGCTGCGGAACTATCCGTACTCTTGACGGATGATGATGAAATTCAGACTCTGAACCGTGAATGGCGGGGGAAAGACAAACCGACCAATGTTTTGTCGTTCCCCGCCTTTTCGGTAAGCCCGTCAAATCCGCTTCCACGCATGCTGGGGGACATCGTAATCGCCTTCAATACAGTGACGAGCGAGGCTCAGAATGAGGGAAAGCCATTCGATGCTCACCTGTCTCACTTGATGGTGCACGGACTTCTGCATCTCTTGGGCTATGATCACGAAAGTGATGAAGAAGCAGAGGAGATGGAGGAGCTAGAGCGTCGTATTCTTGAAAGCCTTGCTATTCCCGATCCCTATCGCTACTGATTTCATCCCGCGATCAACACGGACCGGCGGCAAAGCCGGAGTATGATGAACGATAAAGATATAGGCGCTGCCGGCCACGATTCAGGCAGCGAATTGCCCGACCAAAAGGAAGACGGGCCGAGTAGTAGCACCGAGGCTTCCGGTCTCCGACTACCCTTGTTCGACCGAATGGTCGGCTTCTTCAGATCCAAAAATGGCAATGCGTCATTGCGCGAGAATCTCGCCGATGCGCTTGCGGAAACGAGCCCTGACGAAGAGGCATTTACGCCTGTCGAACGGGCAATGCTCAACAATGTCTTGGGTTTGCGGGAAATACGCGTCGAGGATGTCATGGTGCCGCGCGCCGACATCGATTGCGTTGAGATATCCACCAGTCTTGGCGACCTTTTGCGCGCATTCAAAGATAGCGGGCATTCACGTATGCCAGTGTACAGCGAATCGCTCGATGATCCGCGTGGCATGGTGCACATCCGTGATGTGCTCAATTTCCTGACACAGTCAGCGCAGGAAACAGCTATAGAAAAAGGCGCGCCGCCGCCCTCGAAAACAGTCGCTGGTTCGGATCTTGGCAATGTGGATTTAACCTGTTCGATCGGCGAACTGGATTTGATCCGTCCGGTTCTGTTCGTGCCGTCTTCAATGCAGGCATCTGAATTGATGGCGCGCATGCAGGCGTCCCATACGCAGATGGCGCTTGTGATCGACGAATATGGCGGAACTGATGGCCTTGTTTCGCTTGAAGACATTGTCGAGATGATCGTTGGCGACATCGAAGACGAGCATGACGAGGAAGAAGAAGCGGTTGCTCAAACGGACGATGGTATATTCATCGTCAATGCACGCGCTGACCTGGAAGACCTCGCCGCGGCCATCCCTGATTTTCAGGCCGGCGAATTCGGTGATGATGTCGATACACTGAGCGGCTTGATCTTCAGCGCCCTTGGGCGCGTTCCGGTGCGCGGAGAAGTCGTCCAGATTCTTCCGAATTTCGAAACGCATATTTTGGAAGCAGATCCCCGTCGTGTACGCAAGGTTCGAATGGTACGGATTAGCAAGCCTGAGCAGGAGTCGGAATCCGCGGGTGCCGGACATATCTAATTCAGGTCTGAATAAATCGGCGCTATTGCGGCAAAACATCTGACAGGGCGAGCAAAAAGTGTGATGCGTTATCTCGCAAAGCAGTTTGCTGTGTTGACAGGTCGGAAAGGCCTGCTGGTAAGCTTTTCGGCAGGTGCTCTGCTTGTTTTCGCTCAGGCACCGTTCGACTTTCCGCTTGTCGGTTTCGTCGCTTTTCCGGTGCTGGTCATCTTGCTGGACTGTGTTAACGTGAGTAGCGGATGGCCCGTCCGGTTACGCGCCAGTTTCCTCGTGGGCTGGTCGTTCGGTTTCGGCTACTTCATTGCGGGTCTCTGGTGGATCGGGAATGCCCTTCTGGTGGAGGCGGACAATTTCGCTTGGGCGCTGCCGCTGGCGGTGGTCGCCCTGCCGGGGGTCTTAGCCATTTTCTTTGGACTTGCGGCGAGCCTGGCATCAGCTTTCTGGAGCAAAGGTCTAGAGCGCTTGGCAGCGCTCGCTTGTTCCTTCGCATTGCTTGAGTGGGTGCGCAGTTTCCTGTTTACGGGCTTTCCGTGGAGTTCCATCGGTTATGCCGCAATGCCCAGCCCGATGCTGATGCAATCGAGCGTGCTCATCTCACTTTCGGGCATCACCGCAGTAACTGTTTTCGTATTCGCGATGCCAGCCGTCCTGTTCTCTCGGCGTGGACGGGTTGCCGGCGCAATCATTGCCGGAGTACTGGTCGTGTTGCATGCAGGTTTCGGTGCCGTCCGCCTGTCACAGGCTACTTTAGACGATGGTGCCCTGTCTGTGCGCCTAGTCCAACCATCCATTCTGCAAAGTGAAAAGTGGGATGGAGCGGCAAGAGACAGAATTTTCTCCACTTACATGCAGATGTCGTCGTCAGCGAGCACAGACGGCACAGTGCCTGACGTGATTATCTGGCCTGAAACGGCTGTTCCCTTTATTCTCAATGAACGGCTGGACGCCCTTTCTGCTCTGGGGCGAATGCTCCAACCACATCAGCTACTAATTGCAGGCGCTGTGCGCTCAGAGGTTTCGGAAGCCAATCATGTTTCCTACTATAACAGCGTTCTTTCCGTAGATAATTCTGGAAAAATCGTCGAAACGGTGGACAAAGTTCATCTCGTTCCCTTTGGCGAATATCTGCCATTCTCTACGGTGTTGAAGAGGATTGGTCTGAGCAAGATCGTTGTCTTGCCTGAAGACTTTTCAGCCGGCAGCGGGAGGCCATCCTTGCATTTGCCTCAATCGCTCAGAGCCGTCGCGTTCCTTTGTTACGAGAACATTTTTGACGGCATGGTGCGCAAAGATACGGTCGGCCAGGATATTCTCCTCAATCTGACCAACGATGCTTGGTTCGGGGATACGGCTGGCCCCCGGCAACATTTCAGGCAGGCGCAA
>JAFAGL010000284.1 GCA_023422735.1 Pseudomonadota bacterium | reverse complement strand
CTACTGATAGAAGCGAACGGGAACGCGTCCTGATGAAACGGATCATCATCATTATCCTTCTGCTTGCGGCGGCTGCCGGAGGTGGCGTCTATTATTGGCAGGCTCAACGCCAGCAAAGCGACGCATTGGCCATGAGCGGCAATGTCGATATTCGCGAAGCCACTTTGTCGTTTCGAACCGGCGGCCGCATTGCCGAAGTCGTTGTGGAAGAGGGCGACCGGGTTCAGGCGGGCGATGTGATCGCCAAGCTCGACCCCGAACCGCTGGAAGCAGCCCTTGCACAGGCCCAAGGCTCGGTCGCATCAGCAAAGGCCAGTCTCGCGCTGTTACAAGCGGGAACGCGACAAGAAGAACTCGCGCAATTGCGCGCGCAGGTCGCAGGCAGTCGTGCAGCCGTCAAAAATGCGCGCACCACTTATGAACGGCAGGAGGCATTGACCGAGTCGCGCACACTCGCGCCGCAAGCGCGCGACAACGCCAAGGCGGCGCTGGACCAGGCAGTGGCTGAGCTCGATGCGGCAGAGCAAGCCTATCTCGCGGCGGAAAACGGCGCGCGACCGGAAGAAATCCAGCAGGCGCAGGCACAGCTTGCAAGCGCGCAGGCCCAAAGCAAGGCGGCAGAAATTCAGCTCGATGATGCGGTTTTGAAAGCGCCGAGCGAAGGTGTCATCCTGACGCGTGCTGTCGAGCCCGGGACAATGACTGCCGCCGGCACGGCTGTCGTGACCTTGTCGCTCGACCGCCCCGTGCGTATCCGCGCATATGTCCAGCAACCGGATCTTGGCCGTGTTGCACCGGGTACCAAGGTTCTCGTCTACACGGATGCGCGCCCGGGCAAGCCATATGAAGGCACTGTGGGCTTTGTGTCGTCGCGTGCGGAATTCACGCCAAAGCAGGTTGAAACGCAGGATCTGAGAACGGCACTCGTTTACCGCCTGCGCATCACTGTCGAAACGGATGACAATGTGTTGCGCCAGGGAATGCCGGTGACGGTGCGGCTTTCGAGCGAAGCGCAGTAAAATCATGGAAGAGGCCGCAGTCCGCATCAAGGGCTTGTCGCATCGCTACCCCGAACAGAATGAGGGGGAGTGGGCGCTCGCGGATGTGGATCTGGTTGTGAAACCCGGCATCATCACCGGTCTCGCGGGGCCTGATGGCGCGGGCAAGACGACGCTGATGCGTGTCATGGCGGGGCTTCTCAAGGCGTCAAGCGGCGAGATCGACGTGGTCGGGCTGGATCCGATCGCAGACGCCGACGCGCTGCATCTGCGTGTTGGCTACATGCCGCAGAAATTCGGCCTTTATGAGGATCTTTCCGTGATGGAAAACCTCATTCTCTATGCCGACCTGCGTGGGGTGACCGGACAGGAACGCAAGGAGCAGTTCGACCGGCTGCTGGAATTCACCGATCTGCGCCGCTTTTCCGACCGCCTCGCGGGTAAGCTTTCAGGTGGCATGAAGCAAAAGCTCGGCCTTGCCTGCACGCTGGTTGGCACACCGAAGCTTCTGTTGCTCGATGAACCGGGTGTGGGCGTCGATCCGATCTCGCGGCGCGATCTGTGGGCGATGGTCCAGAGCCTCGCCCAAGGCGGCATGGCGGTGGTTTGGGCCACCGCCTATCTCGATGAGGCAGAATTATGTGACGCGCTTTGCCTGATGAATGAAGGCAAGGTGATCTTTTCGGGCGCGCCGCGCGAACCGATGGATGCCATGCGCGGACGCTGTATCCAGGTGCGCGATATCGAAGGTAATCGGCGACATTTCCTGCGCCATGCGCTTGGTTCGCCAAGCATCATCGACGGTGTGATCCAGGGCGATGCGGTTCGCCTTGTTTTGAAGGATGGGCTGACGCAGCCTTCCAAAGAGGTGCTGGAGGGCGAGCCATCGGCGCGCGTCGTAGCTGTCGAGCCCCGGCTTGAGGACGCATTTATCGATCTTGTCGGCGGCGGACCGGATGGACATTCGGTGCTGGCCGATACGATGCCGATGGTCGAGCTGCCGCAGGGCGTTGATGCCGGCGCGGTGATCCGGGCGCATGAACTGACGCGCAAATTCGGTGACTTCACTGCGACCGATCACGTGACGTTCGACGTCAGGCGCGGAGAGATATTCGGCCTTCTCGGCCCTAATGGTGCGGGGAAATCAACGACGTTTCGCATGATGTGCGGGCTTTTGACGCCAACATCGGGTGATGCGGAAGTGATGGGGATCGACCTCAAGCGCTCCGCCTCGGAAGCGCGCCAGAAGCTCGGATACATGGCGCAGAAATTCTCGCTTTATCGCAATCTCAGCGTCGAGCGGAACCTCGTTTTCTTTTCCGGCATCTACGGGCTGAAAGGCCGGGCGCAGCGGGCGAAAGTTGAGCAGATGCTCGAAAGCTTCGACCTCAAACGCTATCGCAAGACGCCTTCGGGCGAGTTGCCGTTGGGTTTCAAGCAGCGGCTGGCGCTGGCCTGTGCGCTGATGCACGAGCCTCCGCTGATCTTCCTGGACGAGCCGACATCAGGCGTCGACCCGGTAACGCGCCGCGAATTCTGGGTGCATATCAACGCGCTGGTCGACAAGGGCGTGACCGTCATGGTGACGACCCACTTCATGGATGAGGCCGAATATTGCGACCGGATCGCGTTGATTTATCGTGGCCGGATGATCGCAGCCGGCCCGCCCGACGAACTGAAGCAGGCTGTCGCGACGCAGGACCTGCCGGACCCGACTTTTGAAGATGCCTTTATCGGGTTGATCAAGCGCGATGATGCGGCGCGCGAAGCTGCCGAAAAGGAGAAGGCGGCGTGAGCGGGCACGGCGATTTCGCCGATGCCGCTCCGGGCTTTTCCCTGCGGCGGCTGAAGGCGCTATGTATCAAGGAAACGCGACAGATCGTGCGCGATCCAAGCAGCATCCTGATTGCGGTGATCCTGCCCGTCGTGCTGCTCTTCATTTTCGGCTTCGGCATTTCGCTGGACACGAACCGGCTGCGCATGGGCGTCGTGATGGAAGATCACGGTGTCGAGGCAACACGCTTTGCCGCCGCTGCCGCAGGCTCGCCCTATGTCGAGCCCGTTTTCGTCAATAGCTTTGCCGACATCGAGGAAGCGCTGACACGGGGTAAAGTGCGCGGCGTGATCGTCATTCCGCAGGATTTCACCGCCAAGGTCATGGCGGGCACAGGCGACGCGGAAATACAGGTTCTGGCCGATGGCGCAGAGCCCAATACGGCAAATTTCGTCGGCTCTTATGCGCAGGGCCTCTTCGGCAACTGGATGTCTGCGCGTGCTGAGGCCTTTGGCACCGAGTTTGTCGAGCCGATCTCGATTGAATCGCGCTACTGGTTCAACCCCACGACGATCAGTCGCAATTATCTCATTCCCGGCTCGATTTCTGTCGTGATGACGATCATCGGCGCGCTGCTGACATCGCTGGTGGTTGCGCGCGAATGGGAGCGCGGCACGATGGAAGCGCTGCTTGCCACGCCGATCAGTCGCACCGAGCTGCTTTTGTCGAAGAGCCTGCCTTATTATGCGCTGGCATTGATCGCGATGACGATCTGCGTGCTGATCTCGATCTTCATCATGAATGTGCCGTTTCGCGGTTCGATCTTCATCCTGCTGCTTTCGACCAGCCTGTTTCTGGGCAGCGCGCTGGGCCTTGGCCTGCTGCTTTCGACGGTGACGCGCGACCAGTTCAACTCCGCGCAAGCCGCGCTCAACGCTGCCTTCCTGCCGGCTGCGCTGTTGTCCGGCCTGATCTTCGAGATTTCCTCCATGCCTGCCTTCGTGCAGGCGATCACCTTCCTTGTTCCGGCCCGCTATTTCGTCAACATCATGCAAACGCTGTTTCAGGCGGGTGACGTGTGGTCGATCGTGGCGCCGAACCTCGTTTTCCTCACGCTTTCGGCCTGTTTCTGGCTGGGGCTGACGGCGCTGAAAACACGCCGCCGGCTGGATGGGTGACGCCATGTGGAGCCGTATCGTCACGCTCATCATCAAGGAGTTGCAGCAGCTTTTCGCCACCCGTCGCGATGTGATGCTCCTGGTGACGCCTCTTGTTCTCCAGCTTGCGATCTTTCCCTTTGCCACCACGCTGGAATTGCGCAATGCGACGCTGGCCGTCTTCAACGAGGATCAGGGCGCGCAGGCCGTGGAACTGGTGCAGCGCATGGCGGCCGCATCTGCGTTCAACGAGGTTCTATCGCTGACAAGCGAAGACCAGATTCAGGCCGTGATCGACCGCCAGGACGCGCTGCTTGCCATCCGCGTGCCGCCGGATTTCTCGCGCAAGGTGATGGCCGGCGAGCCGGTGGCGTTGCAGGCGCTGATTGATGGACGGCGCTCGAACTCTGCCCAGATCGCCTTTTCCTACATCCAGCAAATTACGATTGCCTATTCGGAAGAGATCTCCGAGCAGAAACCGCCCGCAAAGCTGGTGGTGCGCAATCTTTACAACCCTAACCTCAACTACAACTGGTTCGTTCTGCCGAGCCTCGTGGCGATCATTGCAACCGTTGGCTGCCTGCTGGTGACCTCGCTTTCGCTGGCGCGCGAGCGTGAGGAGGGCACATTCGACCAGCTGTTGGTGACCCCCCTGACGCCTGCCACGATCATGGTCGGCAAGGCCATTCCCGGCATTCTCGTTTCGCTGGGGCAGGGCAGTATCATCGCCCTTTCGGCTGTCTTCGTTTACGGCGTGCCGTTCAGCGGTTCCGTCTGGTTGCTGCTTCTGGCGACGTTTTCCTATGCGCTGGCGCTTTGCGGCGTCGGGCTGCTGCTTTCAGCCGTTTCGAGCAGCCAGCAGCAAGCCTTTCTCGGGGTCTTCTGCTTCATGGTGCCGTCGGTCGTCTTGTCCGGTTATCTGGCTCCCATCGAGAATATGCCGCCCTTCTTGCAATGGATCAGCGCGGTCAATCCGCTGACCCATTTCATCCAGATGGCAAAGGGCATCTTCCTCAAGAGCTATGGCTTCGCGGAGATCCAGAACTCGCTTATGGCCCTTCTCGCCATTGCGGTCGTGACCGTGCTGGCCGCCCATTTCACCTTCTGGAAACAGACGCGATCGTAAAATTTAGTCCGCCTGTTGCGATCGGAAGATCACCGGCCAGTCGCCGGGTCCACTCCCGCCGCATGTGTCCTGGTAGTTGGCGCTGGTCAGTTGCATTTCCTTGCCGGTCCAAATCCACTGCGCGTCAAAGCCGCAATCACCCAGCCCCCGCCCGCGCGCGGATGTGTAAAGAATGCCGGTTGCGGGATCGAAAGTCGGTTCTGAGAGGGAGGTCACGTCTTCGCTGGCGCTGTCGCGCGTAATCGGCAGATCGTCGGTCACCGGGACAAGCTTGCCGCCGTCCTTGCGTTCGATCACCGAAACAAGCGCCCAGCTTTGGTAAGCGCCATTGGCGCAGGACAGTGTGACAAGCGCGTGGTCGGCATCGAGACTATCGGCTTTGGATGCGTCCCATTCTCCGCGAGCCTCGATCGTGCAGCTTTCGCTTTCATACCGCCCGGCTTCGAGTTCCCGGGCGCGCGCAATGAGCTTTGCGGCTTCGTCGGGAGACAAAGCCGGGGTGGTCTTGTAGTTCGGCAATGCGGGCAACGGATCGGCAGGCGGTACAGCGGATGCGGGCTTGTCGCCTTTGCGCACAAGCGCGGTCGGCGTTTGCAGGCGGCCCTGCATCTCGTCCATGCGCAAAAGCGCTGCGGTGATGCCCTTCAAGGGGATGACGGGCGCA
>JAFAGL010000154.1 GCA_023422735.1 Pseudomonadota bacterium | reverse complement strand
CCTTTAGGTAATGCAAGGTGCCCGCATAAACGCCGGCATGCACCATCGAAGGTTTCTTGCCGGTCTTCTCTTCGAAACGTGCCGACCAGTCACGGGTCTGATCGTTCAGGTCCCAATAGAAACTGGAAGTCAGCATCAGGCCTTGTGCGGTTTGCAGACCCAATGAATGCACGTCGTTGATGAAGACCAGAAGACCGACGAGCTGCTGCCCGCCTTGCACAAGCCCGAATTCGGCAGCCTGTTTCACCGAGTTGATCGTATCGCCGCCAGCATTTGCGAACGCGACAACCTGTGCACCGGAAGACTGGGCTTGCAGCAGGAAGGACGAGAAATCCGTGCCAGGGAACGGGTGGCGTACAGAGCCGACCACTTCACCGCCAGCTTCCTTGACCACCTCGGACGTATCCCGCTCCAGCGCCTGGCCGAAAGCGTAATCGGCCGCGACGAAGAACCAGGTCTTGCCACCATTTTCTACCACTGCACGGCCTGTTCCGTGCGCGAGCTGCCAAGTGTCATACGTCCAGTGGACCGTGTTCGGCGAGCAATTCTTGCCGGTGAGGTCCGACGTGCCGCCGCCTGAATTGATGAACACCTTGTTCTTTTCGCGCGTAATGTCTGCCACAGCCAAGGCGTTGGATGATGTCGGCACATCCAGAATGACGTCCACACCGTCCTGATCATACCATTGGCGCGCAATGTTCGAGGCGATGTCCGGCTTGTTCTGATGATCGGCCGAAATGATGGTGGCGGTGATCCCCTTATCGGCACCGAAATCCTCCACGGCCATCTGAGCCGCAACAACGGAGCCCTCGCCCGTGAGGTCGGAATATACGCCCGAGCGATCGTTCAGCACGCCAAGTTTAACCGCCACATCCGCAAATGCGGTGCTGGCAAACAGCGAGGCTGCAAGGCCCGCCACCAGTATCCCAGTCTTCCTCATTCCATCCTCCTCCGGCGGCTTTTCGCCTTTAGTTGTTAAACCCCGAGATAAGCGTGCAACTTCTCCAGATTGGCTTCCAGTTCCCTGTTCTCGATCATGTCCACGGTCCGGCCTTGGTCGACAATGAAATGCCGATCGGCAACGGAGGCCGCAAAATGGAAATTCTGTTCAACCAGCACGATCGTGAAGCCCTCTTTCTTCAAGCGCGCCAAGGTGTGGCCGATCTGCTGGACGATCACGGGAGCCAAGCCCTCGGTTGGTTCATCAAGCAGAAGCAGCTTCGCGCCGGTGCGCAAAATCCGGCCGATCGCCAGCATCTGCTGTTCACCGCCCGAAAGCTTCGTTCCCTGACTTCCCAGACGTTCTTTCAGATTGGGAAACAGATCGAAGATTTGCTCGACGCTCAGCCCACCCGGCTGCACCTTGGGCGGAAGCATCAGGTTTTCTTCCACTGAAAGAGAAGAAAAGATGCCGCGTTCTTCCGGACAGATAGCGATGCCTTCCTTGGCCACATGTCGGGCCGGCGCATGCATCAGTTCCTTGCCTTTGAAGACGACTGAGCCCTTGCGTTTGGTCAGCATGCCCATGATGGCCTTGAGCGTCGTCGTCTTTCCCGCCCCGTTGCGCCCCAGAAGCGTCACAACCTCACCGGCGCGCACATCAAAATTGATCCCGTGCAACACATGGCTTTCACCATACCAAGCTTCGAGGTGACGGACATCTAGAAGAGGCTCGCCGGCTGCTGCGGGCGCTGATCGTTCAGCGAAAACGGCTTCAACCATGACCGGCTCCGATATAGGCCTCGACCACGCGCGGGTCCTTTGACACGGTGGCGTAATCGCCTTCAGCCAGGACTTTCCCGCGTGCCAGAACGGTAATCGTGTTCGACAAACTCGCCACAACCGACAAATTATGTTCCACCATCAAAATGGTGCGATTGGTGGAGATACGCTTGATCAAGGCGGTAATACGTTCGACATCGGCCTGCGCCATGCCGGCCATCGGCTCATCGAGAAGCAGCATTTCCGGCTCAAGTGCCAAAGTTGTCGCAATTTCCAGCGCGCGCTTGCGTCCGTAGGACAGTTCGCTTGCCATTATATGCGTGAATTCCGACAGTCCGACTTCGGACAACAAATGCATCGCTTCTTCATCGAAGCGTGCAAGAACCTTCTGCGAACGCCAGAAGTCGAAACTGTCACCGCGCCGGCGCTGCAACGCGATCCGCACATTCTCCAGTGCTGTCAGATGCGGAAACACGGCCGAAATCTGAAACGACCGCACCAGACCGAGCCGCGCAATGTCGGCGGGTGACAGCGAGGTGATATCCTGCCCTGCATAGGTAATCTTGCCTCGCGTGGGTGGTAGAAACTTCGTCAGCAGATTGAAGCAGGTGGTTTTTCCCGCGCCGTTCGGTCCTATCAGTGCGTGAATTTCACCTCGCCGCACTTTCAGGTCTACGCCATCCACAGCGACGAAGCCTTTGAACTCTTTTGTTAGATTCTCAGCCGTCAGAATGACGTCGCTCATCCGCCCTCACGCTCTCACTCTCGTCGCCGTAGCGACGTTCCATCGTGAGACCTCCTCCCGAGAGGTCTGCGTTGCCCGACCTGTCGATCAAGCAGTTGATGGCTGAGCATGCACACAGCACACGAACCGCGCAAGTACGCCAAAGGGCTTAGATCATCACCTTCGGAAATTGTGATCTGAACAGACCGGGCTGAAACCCGTGAAAGGTCGCATTAATCCCCAGAGGGTTCGGAGTCGGTATTCGCGATCTGTGCTTCAAGCATTTCGATCTGCGAATGTGCCGCCGCAAGCGCCGATTGCTCTATGGCTCGAAACGCACTTACGATCGCTGCGCCGGTTTCCGTCAAGCGCGCTCCACCGCCGTTTTTACCACCGCTTTGCGTTGCGATCACCGGCTTGCCGAAGATGCGATTCAGTTCTTCAACAAGGTCCCAGGCACGCTTGTAAGACATCCGCATGCAGCGCGCTCCGCCGGATATGGAGCCTTCCCGGGCGATATGTTCGAGAAGTTCGATCTTCCCATGCCCGACATGTCCGCCGCCAAGCTTGATGCGCAAGGACAGAATGGCCAAAGACAAGAATCCTTCAATCCGGGCGCGCGCTACCGCCGGTGGCATCGTCGACGAGGCTGACCGCCTTGATTACCGCATAAACATGCTGGCCCTGTTCGAGCTTCAATTCAACCATCGAGCGCTTCGTGATGCGCGAAAGCAGATGTGTTTCGCCAGCTTTCAACCTGACATGGACATTGCCCCCCTGCCGTGCGTCGATTTCAGCGATTTCGGTGTCCAGAATATTCAGCGCGCTGATCCCGGTCGGACGACTGGTTGCCAACATCACATCGCGGGCACGCACGTGAACACGCAGGCGTTTTCCGCGTTCTGCCTTGATATCGGGCAAGTACCATTCCGTATTGCCGCCGCGCAGACATGTGAGATTGTACTGTGAATCATGCCCCCAAACCACCAGATCGATGAGCGAACCCGACTCGCCTTGGTCCGAAATCGGCAAAAGCGCATGCTGCGAAAGAATGTCGGAAGCGGGACCATGCGCCAATACCCGCCCTGACCGAAAGATCGCCACATTATCCGCCAGCCGCGCCACTTCGCTGACGGAATGGCTAACATAGATAATCGGTATCTTCGCCGTGTCGCGCAAACGTTCAAGGTAAGGCATGATTTCGCGCTTTCGGGCGTCGTCAAGCGCCGCGAGCGGCTCGTCCATGAGAAGGATGCGTGGATTTGCAAGCAAGGCGCGCCCGATGGCAACGCGTTGCTTTTCACCACCGGACAGCGCCTGCGGCCTGCGCGTCAGAAGCGATCCGATCCCGAGCAGGTTCACGACTTCGTCAAAATCGACATTCCGGTCTGATGTCGCTGCAAACCAGCGCCCATAAAGCAAGTTCTGTCGAACGGTTAGATGCGGAAACAGCCGCGCATCCTGAAACACATATCCGATGCGCCGCTTGTGGGGTGAAACAAAGATTCGTCTTTCGGTGTTCACCAGCTTGCGGTTGTCGATTTCGATGATCCCTCGATCGGGACGGATCAGGCCCGCGATCAAATTGATCATGGTAGTTTTTCCCGAGCCCGACTGGCCAAAAAATGCGGTAAGCCCGTTGCCCACATCGAAACGCGCTTGCAGGTCGAATGCACCGAGCGCCTTTCTTACATCCACAAGGAGCGTCATTGCGGGCTCACCTGTCGCTTCAAGTGCTTGGCCAGGATTTCTGACAGGATCAGCGCGGCCATGGCAATGCACACGGAAACAAGTGTCAGCCGCAAGGCGCCAAACTCGCCGCCTGGAACCTGCGTGAACGTGTAGATGGCGGACGGAAGCGTCTGCGTTTCGCCTGGAATATTCGACACGAAGGTGATGGTGGCGCCGAATTCGCCCATCGCCTTGGCGAAAGCCAGGATCGTACCGGCAAGGATTCCCGGCAGAATCAAGGGCAATGTGACGGTCAGGAACACCCAGGCGGGGTTCGCGCCCAATGTGCTGGCGGCTGCCTCCAAGCGTTGATCCACCGCCTCGATAGACAATCGGATCGCGCGAACCATCAACGGAAACGCCATGATCGCGCAAGCCAGCGCAGCACCCGTCCAGCGAAAGGAGAAAACGATTCCAAACGTATTCTCCAGGAAAGCGCCGACCGGAGCGCGGCGTCCAAAAGTGAGAAGAAGCGCATAGCCTGTGACCACAGGCGGCAGGATCAGAGGTAAATGAACCAGCCCATTCAGCAGGGATTTGCCCCAGAAATCCCGTCTGGCCAAAAGATAGGCGACCAGAATTCCCGCGGGTAAACTCGCCACGGTTGCCCAAATAGATACACGAATGGACAGCCGAACTGCCGTCCATTCGTCAGCGCTGAGCGCCCACCATTCCATGCAAGGCCTGGCGTTACTGCTTGGATTGATCGAGCACGGTGAACCCTTGCTCTTCAAACAAGGATTTGGACGTTTCGCCCTTCAAGAACTCAAGGAATGCGCCCGCCCCTTCGCCTTTTGCATCATTCGTCAGAGCCGCCGGGTAGATGATGGGTGCGTGGCTGTCTTCTGGAAACACGCCGATGACCTTAACCTTGGATTCGGCCACCGCGTCGGTTTGATAAACGATGCCCAAAGGCGCCTCACCCGTTGCGACCAAGGCAAGTGCAGCGCGCACATTTTCAGCCTGCGCCACCTTGCCGGACACGCTTTCCCAAACACCGAGGCTTTCCAGTGCAGCCTTGCCATATTTGCCGGCCGGCACCGAATCGACGTTGCCCATCGCAAGCCGGCCATCGGCCAGCAATCCAGCGAGGTCGAAACCCTTCGTGATATCGACCTTTGCTTCGCTGTCTGCAGGCGCGATCAGGACGATGCGGTTGGCCAGGAGCTGCGTCTCGCTCTCCGTCTGGATCAAGCCCTTGTCGGAAAGATATTTCATCCAGTCCAGGTCAGCCGAAATAAAGAGATCTGCCGGAGCGCCAGCCTCGATCTGCTTGGCCAGAGCCGAACTCGCAGCATAGGAAATCGTCGCCTCGCCTCCGTCCTCGGATTTCCAGGCAGCTCCGATATTGTCCAGCGCATTCTTCATGCTGGCTGCGGCGAAGACCGTCACCTCTTCCTGGGCATGGGCGGAAACCACGCTGCTGAAACCGATGGCCGCAACGATGGCTGCGCAGGCGAACTTTCTGAACTCAAATCGACCGAACATGACTTCCCTCAAAAGGCCGGCGACACCGGCGGAATCGTTATATTCAATCAAACATAACGATCGCCCTGCGTCCACCCTCTTTCATGGGTACAGCACCTTTAACATGCTCGACGACATCCGTGAGAAATCCCTCTATTTTTCAGATATTTATATAAAATAATAAGTATAGTTAAACATATACCTATCTGTTTTCTTTTCTAAAATCTGAGTATTTTGACAATTATAAAAGTTTACTTTGCAAATTTTCGACAAAACACGTATCCAATCAACACTTTTCGGGCCGCATCTTCGCGTGCGCAGGCAAGACAATGACGCACAGGCCTGAGCCGAATGGTCGGCGCGAATGAAAAGAATCGACTGCCGATGGCAATGAAGAAGGGTGATCGTCAGGTTCCTTGATGAAGAATACCAATACTTTCAAAGATGCCCTTCAAAGCTATCGGGCTATTCTCGGTGCGGTCATTCTGTTTAGCGCTGCCATCAATGCGCTGATGTTCGTCGGCCCGCTTTACATGCTTCAGGTCTATGATCGCGTGCTGCAAAGCCGCAGCGAGATGACGCTGCTCGCCTTGACGCTGATCGCGGTCGCTATGCTTCTGGTTTACGGCGCGCTGGAATGGATCCGCTCGCGCGTTCTGGTACGGGCCGGTATGCAGTTCGATACGATCATGGCGTCGCCCTTGTTTTCCCGCGTGG
>JAFAGL010000136.1 GCA_023422735.1 Pseudomonadota bacterium | reverse complement strand
CCTATATCCTGGCCGGCCGCGACGATTATGAAGTCACCGAAGGCGAGATCCTTTTCAACGGCGAATCCATTCTCGAAATGGACCCGGCCGAGCGCGCCGCTTCCGGCATCTTCCTGGCGTTCCAGTATCCGATGGAAATACCAGGCGTTGCCACGATGGAGTTCCTCAAGGTTGCGATGAACGCCCAGCGCAAGGCGCGTGGCGAAGATCCGCTGAAGATTCCTGACCTTCTGAAGCGCGTGAAGGATGCATCCGGCGCACTCAACATCGACATGAACATGCTAAAGCGTCCGCTCAATGTCGGCTTCTCCGGTGGTGAGAAGAAGCGCGCGGAAATCCTTCAGATGCAGCTTCTGGAGCCCAAGCTTTGCGTGCTGGACGAGACCGATTCGGGCCTCGATATCGACGCGCTGAAGATTGTTTCCGATGGCGTGAACGCCCTGCGTTCGCCTGACCGCGCTGTGGTCGTCATCACCCACTACCAGCGCCTTCTCGAACATATCGTGCCGGATTCGGTGCATGTGCTTTACAAGGGTCGCATCATCAAGTCGGGCGACAAGTCGCTCGCACTGAACCTTGAAGAGAATGGCTATGCCGGCGTGATCGGCGAAGCAGCCTGAGGAACGTGACGATGAATATCCATGTCACACCGCAGCTCACACCTGCCGAAAAAGCGCTGATCGCTGCATTTGATGCATCCGCAAACAGCCTTCCCGGCGGTGCGGAAGTTGCGGCCAAGCGCGCTGAAGCCGTCACCGCCGTCAAGGCGGGCCTGCCCACGCGTCTCGTTGAAGCCTGGCATTACACAGATCTGCGCCGTTTGCTGAATGCGGTTCCCGAGCCGAAGGCAGCAGGCGAAGCAAAGGCAGTCGAGCCCCTTCTGGAAGGTTCCACGGTTCTTCGCGTCGTAGATGGCGTCGCGCAGGCGTCCGGCACGGTTGAAGGCGTTGCCGTCAAGCCGCTCCGCGATGTCCTGTCTGCCGATACGCTCGGACAGATCGATACGGCCGACACGATCGGTTCGCTGAATGCCGCTTTCGTTGCCGATGGCCTGTCCGTCGAGATCGCGGCCAATGGCGAATTGGCGGCGCCGCTCGAACTCCAGAACCTCCACACCGGGGGGCAGGTTCATGCGCGTTTCGAGGTCAGGATCGGCGACAATGCCAAGGCATTGGTCGTTGAACGCCAGACAGGCGACGCCGCGGCCTTCGCGAGCGCGATTGCCGATGTCACCATCGGCGATGGTGCCGAAGTCATGTGGGTGATCGTGCAGGAACAGCCTGAGGACACATCCTATCTGGCCCAGTTCCGCGGCAAGATCGGCGCTGACGCCAAGCTCACTTTGTTCATCATGAATGCCGGCGGCAAGCTGGTTCGGCAGGAAGTGATCGTCGATGTCGCCGGTGAAGGAAGCGATTTCCAGCTGCGCGGGATCAACCTTCTGTCCGGAACGACGCATACCGATGTCACGATGGTGCTCGATCATTCGCGCCCCGACACCGGATCGCGCGAAGTCATCCGCAATGTTTTGACCGATCGCGCAAAGGGCGTTTTCCAGGGCCGCATCAACGTCCATCAGATCGCGCAGAAGACCGATGCGAAGATGGCGTGCAACACGCTGCTTTTGTCCGACGACGCGGATTTCTCCGCCAAGCCGGAACTCGAAATCTTCGCCGATGACGTGGCTTGCGGCCACGGCGCGACCGTGACCGACATCAATGAAACGCATCTGTTTTACCTGATGGCGCGCGGTATCCCGGAAAAGCTGGCACGCGGCCTCCTGGTCAAGGCGTTTCTGGCCGAGGTGATCGAGGAGCTTGAAAACGAGCCTGTCATCGAGGCGCTGGAAGCCAGGCTTGACAACTGGTTCGTGGACCACGGTTGAACACCGGCGCGGCGGATAGGATCATGAATCAGACGGCTTCCATTCCCGGCTACGACGTCGAAGCCATTCGTCGCGATTTCCCTATTCTCGCGCGGGAAGTCTACGGCAAGCCATTGGTGTATCTCGACAATGGCGCCTCAGCCCAGAAGCCGCAGGCGGTTCTGGATGCTGTCCAGCATGCCTATGGCCAGGAATATGCGAATGTCCATCGCGGGCTGCATTTCCTTTCGAATGCGGCGACCGATGCATATGAAAAGTCGCGCGAAACGGTGCGCCGCTTCCTGAATGCGCCATCGGTCGACCAGATCGTGTTCACCTCCAACACGACAGCCGCGATCAACACCGTGGCTTATGGCTATGGCATGCCGAAGATCGGGGAGGGCGACGAGATCGTGCTGTCCATCATGGAGCACCATTCCAACATCGTTCCGTGGCATTTCATCCGCGAAAGGCAGGGCGCGAAGCTGGTTTGGGCGCCCGTCGAGGATGACGGCGCCTTCGATATCGAGAAATTTACCGCCTGCCTGACGCCCCGCACGAAGCTGGTCGCCATCACCCACATGTCGAATGCGCTCGGCACGGTGACGCCGATCAAGGAAATCTGCCGCATCGCACATGAGCGCGGCATTCCGGTTCTGGTGGATGGCAGCCAGAGCGCCGTCCACATGCCGGTCGATGTGCAGGATCTCGACTGCGACTTCTTCGTTTTCACCGGCCATAAGGTTTATGGTCCGTCCGGCATCGGCGTACTTTACGGCAAGCCGGAGATGCTCGATGCGATGCGTCCGTTTCAGGGCGGCGGCGAGATGATCCTCGACGTGACCGAAGACAATGTGACCTATAACGAGCCGCCGCATCGCTTCGAAGCTGGCACGCCGCCCATCGTGCAGGCAATCGGCCTGGGCGCTGCGCTGGAATATATGGAATCGGTTGGGCGCGAGCGCATTGCCGCACATGAGGCTGAGCTGAGCCGCTATGCGCATGAAAGGTTGAAAGCGATCAACTCGCTGCGCATTTTTGGCGAAGCGCCTGGCAAAGGGGCGATCATCTCCTTTGAGCTGGCGGGCATCCATGCCCATGATGTTTCCATGGTGATTGACCGTTCGGGCGTTGCCGTGCGCGCCGGAACGCATTGCGCGCAGCCGCTTCTCAAGCGGTTTGGGGTGACCTCGACATGTAGGGCATCCTTCGCCATGTATAATACAATGGCCGAGGTTGATGCCTTGGCTGATGCACTTGAAAAAGCACGTAAGTTTTTCGGATGACGCGATGAGCGAAGAAGAACAAACGAACCAATTGCCTGAACCGGAGCCTCAGGCTCCATCTCCGTCGGCCATTCCCAGTGAAGAACTGGCGCGGCTGACGGATGATATCATCGGCGCGTTGAAGACGGTCTATGATCCCGAAATTCCGGCCGATATCTATGAGTTGGGGCTGATCTACAAGATCGACGTGGAAGATGATCGTTCGGTCAAGATCGACATGACCCTCACTGCGCCGGGCTGTCCCGTTGCGGGCGAAATGCCTGGCTGGGTGGAAAACGCCGTCGGCGCCGTCGAAGGCGTTTCGGGGGTTGACGTGTCGATGGTGTTCGATCCGCCCTGGACACCGGACCGTATGTCAGAAGAAGCTCAGGTGGCGGTCGGCTGGTATTGATACAAAAAAGGCGACCCATGGGCCGCCTTTTTCATGTCTGTTCGATCGTTAGTCGACCACCTGGACGACCCGACGGGTAGCAGGGTCGACAAGAACCGTCTGGCCACTCTGGGTCACCACATATTCATAGCGATCGGTCAGTTCGGGCACTTCCAGCGGGCGAACTTCAACCACATCGGGCACCGTGCTGCCGACGACGAATTCATAGTCCGGCACAGGTTGAACCGGCGTTACATTCTGGCGCACAACATATTCGCGGATAGCCGGGCGCTGTTCTTCGGTGATGATAACCGTCTGAGCGGAGGCGCCAGCCACGCTGGCGAAGATACCGACGGCGGCCATGCTTGACAGGATCAGAGTCTTCATGGGTTTTCTCCATTGTTGCTGGGAAAACAAGTCTCAACTCGTTATAGTGTTCCTTCACGCTCTGCGGCATGATGAAATATTTCCCGGTTGTGGACCGGTTGCATAGCGAGCATTGTTTCCCCATCTTGGTAGGGAAAATTGGATGCGGTTCGCATCCGAAAAAGACAGGTGGAAAATGGGCCGGTTCAGCGTCATGACCCTCACCGAGCGCGCCGCCGAGCGTGTACGGGAAATCGTGGAAGATCGGGAAGGCATCGTGGGCATTCGCCTTGGCGTCAAGAAGGGCGGCTGCGCGGGCATGGAATATACGGTGGATCTCGTGAATGAGGTCAATCCGAAGGATGATCATGTCGAACACGAAGGCGCACATGTTTATGTCGCGCCGGAAGCTGCGCTGTTCCTGTTGGGAACTCAAATGGACTTTGAAACCACAACCTTGCGTTCAGGCTTCGTATTCAACAATCCGAACCAGTCGTCGGCCTGCGGCTGCGGCGAATCGGTTGAGCTCAAGCCTGCCGACCTGAAAGCTCTGGCTGAAGCACGTTCTCACAGCGCAGCGTGAACCGGCCCGACACCGGCTTTTATCTAGCGAGGTTATTCAACCCAGGCATCATGAGCCCGGTGCCAGTCTTCGATGGATTGCTCTGGATATAGGTCGAAACTCGCATCGTGATTTCCGATGTCGGGTTCCACCCATGACGCCTTATATTTCAACATCAAATGCACCGAAGAGGCGGGCACGGGAAGATCGGTGTCGATTGCCGAGGCAAAGGGGTGAACGAGATCCGGCCAGCTGGGATCAAACAACCACAAGGCTGATCCGCAACGCGTGCAGAAGTTTCGTTCGCCTGATGAGGTCTTGCAGTGGCCGTGCTCGTCATCCTCGATGTCTGCACGATAAATGCCGATCGCTTTTTCTCCCCAAACCTCCAGCGTTTTTGCATCGGCGCCGAGATTGATGGCATAGCCGCCACCGCCCTGTTGTTTGCGGCAGATCGAGCAATAGCATCGCTGGTAAGGAACTGGCGTATGGCTTTGAACGCGGAAGCGAACTGCTTGGCAGCGACACGAACCTTCGAGCATCATCGGCATGGCTGTTTCCTGTCTTGATTGAATGAACAACAGGTGGACGCAGTTGCGTGTTCCATCAAACAGCGGTTTTCCTCGAAGGCTTGTCACGACAGTTTGTGTCGGGCGGTGCCTGATCTTCAAACTTCGGGTCCCAGACGATTCCATTTCAAGTTGAACAGCTTTAACCTGTTGCGGTCAGGTGCGGATGAGCAGACTGGCGGGTAGGGGAAGCAGGAATGGACGCTTATGGACATCTGAGAATGCTGGTCAGCCTCATTCTCGGGCTCGCGATCGCGCGAATCCTTTCCGGATTGTCGCGCCGGCTTCAGGAGCCCACCAAGACCGATCGCATGAATTCGCAGATCGTCTGGTCGCTGGCGCTTCTTCTGGGTGCAGTGCATTTCTGGTGGTGGGAGTTCGCACTGCGCCTCATCACGAACTGGAATTTCTGGACCTACATCTTCATTCTGTCTTACGCATCCTTGTTCTTTTTGATGTCGACACTGCTTTATCCCGATCACATTCATGAACATGCCGAGCGGGAGGACTTCTTCATCCGGCGTCGCGACGCCTTTTTCGCACTGTTTGCGGCCTCTTTCGCGTTCGATATCATCGACACGCTGATCAAGGGGCGCGAGCACTTCTACGCGTTGGGATGGTGGTATCTGGTCCGCACGGCGTTCGGCGCGGTTATCGCCATAATCGCGATGCGCACCGAAGATAGCCGAAAACTGATGTGGCTTGGACTGATCTGGATCGCGGTCAGCATTATCTGGATCACATTATTGTACAGCACACTGATGTGATCCGGTGCGGCTGAACGACCTGCACCCTGCGAGAGGATATGCCGATGGACGACGAAACCATTCGCGAAATTTTCGATGGGTTGGGCGAGATCGAAACGCGTCGCATGTTCAGCGGCAAGGGGATTTACCATCGCGGGCTGATCGTCGCCCTCGTCCTGAGAGACGAATTGCTGCTCAAGGGCGATGCAGTCAGTGGCCCCATTTATGAGGCGGAAGGCGCAGAGCGGTGGGTCTATGAAAACAAGCGCAGCAAGAAGCCCGTGGCGATGCCTTATTGGACGATACCAGGCGAAGTGCTGGACGACCTTGATCTTCTGGCGAAGTGGACACGGATCGCATTTGAGACGGCGATCCGTGTGGAAAGCGCGAAGCGCTGATCAGACGGGTACTGCGATCTTCATGAATGCCGGAATATCATCGCCAAAGCCGACAACGGTGTTGACGCCGTCCTGATCGCGATAACGGCGGTTTCGATCGTTGCGGTCGGAACGTGAGTGGTCTTGTCGGCTGTTTTGGCGCTCGACATTGTTTTGCCGGATCGCATCCTTGCGTTCGCGCCGCTCGGTAGGTTCCGCTTCTGCTGAAGCGGCAACGGCAACGTCCTGTATTTCCGGTGCGGTTGTTCCCCGCTCTTTGCGTCGCTCGCCCCGATCGCGGGTGCGGTTATTGCGGTCGGAAGAACGTCCGCGCCCGCGGCGTGGAGCCTCATCGCTTTCCGTTTCCGGCGCCAGCGTGGAAAGGTCGCCATCCTGCCACTCGATCGACTGGCCGGTCAGCTTTTCAACCGCATCGAGATATTTCGTGTCGCTTTTCGTGACGATCGTGAAGGCTTTGCCCAAACGGCCTGCGCGGCCTGTTCGTCCGATACGGTGAACGTAATCTTCGGCATGGATCGGCACGTCGAAGTTGAAGACATGGCTGACAGCCGGGATATCGAGCCCACGCGCAGCAACATCGGAGGCGACGAGCAGCTTCAGCTTGTTGTTGCGAAACGCATCGAGCGTCTGCATGCGTGCGCGCTGGTCCATATCGCCATGCAGCGCGCCGGCTGAGTATTCATACTTCGTCAGCGAGCGGTACAGTTCGGAGACATCGACCTTGCGATTACAGAAAATGATCGCATTCGTCACGGCATCGCCCTCTTCGTCGAGCAGGCGACGCAGAACGGCGCGTTTGTCCCAGCTCTTTGGGGCTGACTTCACGAGGCGCTGCGTTACGGTCGCAGCGGTGGAAGATGGCTTGGCGACCTCGACGCGAACCGGGGCCTGCAGAAATTGCTGGGTCAGCTTGGTGATTTCCGGCGGCATGGTGGCCGAAAAGAAAAGCGTCTGGCGTGTGAACGGGATCATTTCGCAGATCCGTTCGATATCGGGAATGAAGCCCATGTCGAGCATGCGGTCGGCTTCGTCGATCACCAGAATGTCGACGCCCGTCAAAAGCAGCTTGCCGCGCTCGCGATGGTCGAGCAAACGCCCTGGGGTCGCGATCAGAACGTCCGCGCCACGTTCGAGCTTGCGCTCCTGCTCTTCAAACGAAACACCGCCGATCAACAATGCGATGTTCAGCTTGTGATTCTTACCATATTTGACGAAGTTTTCTTCGACCTGCGCAGCCAGTTCACGGGTCGGTTCGAGAATCAGCGTTCGTGGCATGCGGGCGCGGGCGCGTCCCTTTTCCAGTCGCGTCAGCATCGGCAAAACAAAAGAGGCCGTCTTGCCCGTGCCGGTCTGGGCGATGCCCAGCACATCCTTGCCCTGAAGCGCGTGCGGAATCGCGCCAGCCTGGATCGGCGTGGGTTTCGTGTAACCCGCGTCGGTGACGGCGGATAGAACCTTGGGCGACAGACCCAGGTCGGAAAAGGCTACGTCCTGCTGAACGGTGGTATCGTCGGAAGACACGTGGGCGTGATCTTTACTGTTCTAGGCGCGGAACATTTGTCGGCGCGAGATCGTCCCGGTCGCCGGAAGACCGGGGAATGTCAGGGCGCGTTACGTAAGGTTTGCGATCTTGTCAAGCATCGGGGTCGATTCAGTCGTCAAATACGGGGTTTTTGCAAGAAATTTTGGCTAAAAGGGAAAACCAAATCACCGTTTTGGCAATTTTTTCGAGACCAAATCGCCAAAATGCGGGCCGGCTCAACCTAATATCTGAACTGTTCGAGCAAAATCCGGTCGTCCCAGGAGTGCGAAGCGTCGAACAAAACGGTCACCCGGGCGCGCGGCGACTCCTTAACTGTCACGGAAACAACGGATTTTACCTCCTTGTTATCCGCAACAGCGTTGACCGGGCGCTTTTCCGTTTCGCGCACATCGAAACGAACCTCCGCTGTGTGCGGCAACAGCGCGCCGTGCCAGCGTCGCGGCCGAAAAGGACTGACCGGGGTCAGCGCCAGCAAGCGCGCCTGAAGGGGGAGAATAGGGCCCTGAGCCGAGAGATTATAAGCGGTTGAGCCTGCTGGAGTGGCGACCAGTACACCGTCGCAAATCAGCTCTTCCATCCGCGGATGACCATCCACAGTGATGGAAAGTTTGGCCGCCTGATAGGACTGTCGGAAAAGGGAAACCTCGTTGATCGCGAGCGCCGTCACCGTTTTGCCCGATGCCGTTTTGGCTTCCATCGTCAGCGGGCGAATCTTTTCCGGCAAGGCCGCCGCAATCCGCTCGAGCAGCCCATCCTCATTGTATTCGTTCATTAAAAAGCCGACGGTTCCGCGGTTCATGCCGTAGATCGGCTTCCCCGCAGCCATATTCTCCCGAAGCGTTTGGAGCATGAAACCATCCCCGCCCAACGCGACGATGACATCGGCATCGGCATCGGCTGGTGTAACGGAGCCGTATCGGCTGCGTAAAGCAGCCAATGCCGATGCGGCATCGTCGCTTTCGGAGGCAACAAAAGCGAGTTTCGGTTTATCCAAAGAGGTCAAACGCAAACTCCTCCGCGTTTGGGTGTTCCGGGTTGGGAGTGCCGGTAGCACGCGACAATTCCGATGCAAAGTTTCACTATTCGCATGTCTGCCTTTGACAGCCGGAAAGAATATGCTAAGCGCCCGTCCGCAGTGCCCTTGTAGCTCAGCTGGTAGAGCAGCGGTTTTGTAAACCGAAGGTCGCGGGTTCGATTCCTGCCGGGGGCACCATTTCAGCCGAGATCCCTTTGCATCATGATCAGGCTCGTCTTTACCGCGCTCTTCATTGCCGCTCTCTGGATCGGCGTTTACGGGCTTGTCCGCATGGTGCGCCAGCGGCGTATCGACTGGCGCGGCGTTGGCATTTCCGTATGCTTTCTGGGGCTTGCAGCCTTTCTACATCAGCAAACGGGTATTGGCGGGTTGCTGGACTTCTGAGCCATTCAGACCTTCATAAGATACTGGCGCGCAGCATAAAGCGACACAGCCGCAGCGTTTGATACATTCAACGAACGGATGGCGCCCGGCATATCCAGCCTCGCAAGTGTTCCAACCGTTTCGCGTGTTTTCTGTCGCAAGCCTTTGCCTTCGGCGCCGAGAACCAATGCGATTCTTTCTCCTGAAAAGCTGCGCTCAAGTTCATCAGGACCTTCTGAATCGAGGCCGAGCGACTGAAAGCCCGCGTCGGTCAAGACGCCGAGAGCCTCCGCGAGATTGCGAACTTCGATGTGGTCGATATGCTCAAGTGCTCCCGATGCTGCTTTCGCCAATACGCCGCTTTCTTGCGGGCTATGGCGGGCGGTAGTAATCAGCGCGGCTGCCCCAAACGCGACGGCCGAACGCAAGATTGCGCCCACATTGTGGGGGTCCGTTACCTGATCGAGAACCAGAAGCAGCTTAGCATCGCCCAAGGCGTCCAGTCGCTTGGTGTGCAACGGTTCTGTTTCAAGAAGCGCACCTTGGTGGACGGCGTCGGTCCCAACCATCGCGTCGATAATGCGAGGTTCGACGATTTCGGGCTGAAGGTCCTCATGCGTTGGCTTCCACTCCAGCCGCTGTGATGCGTTGCGGGTGACCAGCAAACGATGCTTTTTGCGGAGCGG
>JAFAGL010000050.1 GCA_023422735.1 Pseudomonadota bacterium | reverse complement strand
TGAACGATCCCTATGTGCATCGCTCCAAGATGGAGGGATATCGCGCGCGCTCCGCCTACAAGCTGGTGGAAATCGACGATCGCTACAAATTGCTCAAGAAGGGTTTGCGGGTGATCGATCTCGGCGCGGCGCCGGGCGGCTGGTGTCAGGTCGCCGTGCAGCGGGTAGATTCCACGGATGAAGACAAGCGCGTGGTCGGCATCGATTATCTGGAAATGGATGAACTGCCGGGTGTCACCTTGTTGCAGATGGATTTTCTGGACGAAGAAGCCCCGGCGCGCCTGATGGAAGCGCTGGGCGGCGAGCCGGATCTGGTCTTGTCCGATATGGCGGCGCCGACCACCGGTCATCGGCGCACAGACCACATTCGCACCATGCACTTATGCGAAGTGGCCGCCGATTTCGCCATTTCCGTTTTGCGACCCGGCGGGCATTTTCTGGCCAAAACCTTCCAGGGCGGCACGGAAAACGATCTGCTCGATCGACTGAAGAAGAATTTCAAATCGGTGCATCACGTCAAGCCGCCGGCTTCGCGCGAGGAATCGGTCGAGCTTTACCTTCTGGCCCGCGACTTCAAAGGGCGCTCGGTCGAAAAGTCCGAGAGCGAACTGCCGGACGAAGCGTGAGCCGTCACACGACTGGCGGTTGCTCGGTTCGCGGGTCAGGCGGGAGCTTGAGCTGATGCCCCGAAACGATGCTGCCGGTGCTGCGATCCATGCGCAAAAACGGCAGGATCGATGAGATCGACAAGAGCCCGACCAGAATGAAGGCGATCAGGAAGGTCGAGTGACCGAAGGTTTCGCCGGTCAGGATCGGCGCAAATTCCAGAATGCCGCCGGCAATGGCCACGCCGATGGCAATCGAGATCTGCTGGGATGCAGCGGCGATGGCCGTTGCCTGGCTCGCTTCCTTGCTATCGATATCGGCGAAGATCAGCGCATTTGCGGATGTGAAGAACAGCGAGCGGAAAAAACCGGCAAACAGCAGAACCAGCACGATCACGAGATGCGGGGTTTGCGGGGTGAACAAGCCGTTCGCGATGATCAAAAGGCTGGAGATCACGGCAGCCGAAAGCAGCACCGTGCGGAAACCGGCCAGCCGCAGCAAAGTGGGCGCCAGCGTCTTCATCAAAAGCGCGCCTCCGGCGGAAGCGAAGGTCAGAAGACCGGACTGAAAAGGTGTGAGGTTGAATACGAGCTGAAAGAACAGCGGCAACAGAAACGGGATTGCGCCGATGCCGAAGCGAAACAGCGAGTTTCCAATCAAAGCGCGGCGGAAAGTTTGGTTTTGAAACATTCGCAGATCGATGATCGGGGCAGGGTGCCCGCGCGCATGGCGGATGTAAAGCAGCCCGGCCATCAAGCCGGTAAGGGTGATCACCGGCCCCACCCATCCCGGCAATACCGGCAGGCTTGCAACCGACAAGCCGAAAACAAGGCCGGCAGCAGTGATGCCGGCGAGCAAAAAGCCGGTTCCGTCGATCGATTTTCCTTTCGATCCCGGCATTTCGGGCATGAAGCGGCCTGAAAAGAAAATGCCCGCCAGACCGATTGGGATATTGATCAGGAATATCCAGTGCCAGGAAAAATAGGTGGTGATGAAACCGCCGACGGGCGGGCCGGTCAACGGTCCGATCAGGCCGGGAATGGTGAGAAGGGCCATGGCCCGCACCAGATCGGCCTTGTTGGTTGCCCGCACGAGAACGAGGCGTGCGATCGGGGTCATCATGGCTCCGCCCATGCCTTGCAAAAAGCGGGCGCCGACGAATTGCAACAAGGATCCCGAGAATGCGCAGGCCAGCGATCCGAGCAGGAAAACCGCGATCGCCGTGCGGAAAACGCGTTTGGCGCCGAACCGATCGGCCATCCATCCGCTGACGGGAATGAAGATGGCAACGGAAACGAGATAGGCCGTCAGCGCCAGCTTCAAGGCGATCGGGCTGGTTTCGATGTCTTTCGCGATTGCTGGAAGCGATGTCGCGATGACGGTGGAATCCATATTCTCCATGAACAACGCCACCGCCAGCACGATCGGCAGGGCGCGGCTGAAAGGCTCTTTCTCGGAGGCTGTGTCGGCTGTGTCGGTTTTCACCTGGCTCGGAACTTTGTTGATCAACGGTCACTTATCTGTTCGACGCTTCAATGATGGACAGCGAAGCTAACCGCAAGCCTTTGCGTCACATTGATGTGAGACATATTGCCGAAACAGAAGCTCTGGCCAGCTACCGGTAGATCATTGCAGGAGGGTTTCCATGCTTGAACTCATCAATCGCCGTTCATTGTTCACGTTCGGCGCCGCGGCGGGAACCGTGGCACTCGCTGCTCCGCAGATCATGACCCGCGCCGCCTTCGCGCAAGGTCCGCAAAAGCCCGAAATCGGCAATGCCGGGTTTCACCGGTTCAATCTGGGCGATATGGAAATCACCGTGATCCTTGATGGCATGCGGCCGGGCGAGGGACCCTATCCCACCTTCGGAGCCGATCAGGAGCCCGCCGAGGTGGAGGAGTTGATGAAGGAGAATTTCCTTCCCACCAAGCGCATGGTCAACATGTTTAATCCGGTGCTGGTCAATACCGGCAACGAACTCGTCCTTTTCGATACAGGCATGGGCCCGGATGGCCGGGCGGCCGGTATGGGACAATTGACGCGACGCATCGCCGATTCCGGTTATTCGCCCGCCGATGTCACGATGGTCGTCCTCACACATATGCATGGCGATCATATCAATGGACTGATGGAAGAAGATCAGCCGGCATTCGTCGGCGCCCGATATGTCGCCGGTCAGGCGGAATGGGATTTCTGGACCTCGCCGGATAGGACCGGAACGCCTGCCGAAGGCAATGCCAAGGCGGTACAAACGAAGGTCGTGCCGTTGAAAGAGAAAATGAGCTTTATCGGCGATCAGGCAGAAGTCACCGGCGGAATTACCAGCATGGCGGCCTTCGGGCATACACCCGGCCATATGACATTTATGCTCGAATCCCAGAACCGCCGCCTGCTCCTGACTGCCGATACGGCCAATCATTTCGTGGCCTCATTGCAAAGGCCGGATTGGGAAGTGTCCTTTGATATCGACAAGGCGATGGCTGCCGAAACCCGCAAGCGGATCTTCGGGCTGCTTGCATCCGAAAGGATGCCATTCATCGGCTATCACATGCCGCATCCTTCCGTCGGCTATGTCGAGGCAATGGATACGGGCTTCCGGTTTGTGCCGGCGAGCTATCAGTTCATGGTGGAATAACAAGGTCGGCGGCTGGATCCCGTGTCCAGCCGTCTTTTCTTTCCTTGCTTGGCGTGGTAGCAGCCACTGCCATTCTCCACACGGAAGAAAAGAGTCGGTTTTGCCTTTCGGTCAAAGCCCGTTCTGACATTCCGGTTTTGCAAGGACTGGCCATGGCACGCATCATCGAAACCATCACAGGCGCGCATGCGCTCACCTTCGACGACGTGCTCCTGCAGCCCGGTCATTCCGAGGTGATGCCTGGGCAAACGGATATCCGCACGCGCATCGCGCGCGATATCGATCTCAACCTGCCTATTCTGTCCGCAGCCATGGATACGGTCACGGAGGCGCGC
>JAFAGL010000044.1 GCA_023422735.1 Pseudomonadota bacterium | reverse complement strand
GAATCGTACAACCAGCGCCATCCGCTGTTGGAGCGCGTTCGGTTTTTGTCGATTTCGGCTGATAATCTCGACGAGTTTTTCATGGTCCGCGTAGCTGGGCTTGCGGGACAGGTTCGCCAAGGTATCGTCGCGCGTACACCGGATGGAAAGACACCTGAGGAACAGCTGGAAAACATTCTTCTTGAGGTTGGCCGTCTTCAGGAGGATCAGGAAGCCAGCCTAAGCCAGCTTGGCGAACTCTTAAAAGCGGAGGGGATAGAAACTGTTCGCCCCGCCTCTCTTTCAAAGACGGAAAAAGGCTGGCTTGAAACGCATTTCATGGAGGCGATTTTTCCGGTGTTGACGCCGATGTCGATCGATCCGGCGCACCCGTTTCCATTCATTCCCAATCTCGGCTTCACCATGGCGTTGGCGCTCAAACATAAGCGCCTGAACGAAGAGATGACGGCGCTGGTGCGTATGCCGCCGGCGCTTAGGCGGTTGATTCGACTGCCGGACAACGATCGGCAGGTTCGCTTGGTCTTGCTTGAAGAAGCGATTGAGCTCTTCATCGGCAAGCTGTTTCCAGGTTACCAGATGACGGCATCGGGAACCTTCCGGATCATTCGGGACAGCGATATTGAAGTGGAAGAAGAAGCGGAGGATCTGGTGCGCTTCTTCGAGACGGCGTTGAAACGCCGCCGCCGCGGTCAGGTGATCCGAATCGAATTCGACAGCGGAACACCTCAGGAATTGCGAGCCTTCGTGGCGCGTGAACTGGCAGTCCCCGAAAGCCGTGTCAGTGTTTTGCGGGGCCCGCTGGCGCTCAATCAGATCTCGGAGCTGACGCGCATCCCGCGCGATGACCTGAAATTTGTCCCCTATAATCCCCGCTTTCCTGAGCGGATACGAGATCGCAATGGTGACTGCTTCGCGGCGATACGCGAAAAGGATATCGTCGTTCACCACCCTTACGAGAGCTTTGATGTGGTGGTGCAGTTTCTGCGGCAGGCAGCCGCGGATCCACAGGTGCTTGCAATCAAGCAAACGCTATATCGTACGTCCAATGACAGTCCGATTGTTCGGGCCCTCGCGGATGCAGCGGAAGCTGGCAAATCGGTGACGGCGCTTGTCGAACTGAAGGCACGTTTCGATGAGGAAGCGAATATTCGTTGGGCGCGCGATCTGGAGCGCGCAGGTGTTCAGGTCGTATTCGGCTTCGTGGAATTGAAGACACATGCGAAAATGTCTCTGATTGTACGGCGGGAAGACGGTAGACTGCGCAATTATGTTCACCTCGGAACTGGTAATTATCATCCGATTACAGCACGGATCTACACCGATCTGTCCTACTTCACCTGCGATCCCGTGATTGCCCGAGATGTATCTCAAGTGTTCAACTTCATCACGGGTTACGCCGAACCGACAGAAGAAATGCGGCTGGCCATCTCACCATTCACGCTGCGCAGCCGAATACTGGAAAACATCGCGGCCGAGATTGCGCATGCCGAGGCTGGGCGACCAGCGCAAATCTGGATGAAGATGAATTCGCTGGTCGATCCCCTAATCATTGACGCGCTCTACAACGCTTCCAATGCAGGTGTGGATATAGACTTGGTCGTGCGGGGAATATGTTGTCTCAGGCCGCAAGTGCCTGGTCTGTCCGAGAACATTCGCGTGAAATCGATCATCGGACGTTTTCTGGAACACAGCCGTATATTCTGCTTTGGCAATGGTTACGGCCTGCCATCCGACGAGGCTCTGGTCTACATCGGCTCGGCAGATCTGATGCCGCGGAATCTCGACAGGCGCGTCGAAACGTTGGTGCCGATCACAAATCCCACTGTCCACGAACAAATACTGGGTCAAATCATGGTGGGGAACATCATGGACAACCAGCAAAGTTTTGAAGTACTGGCCGACGGGACTTCGCGTCGCATCGAATGGGACGACACCGAAGAGCCGTTCAATGCGCAGGAATATTTCATGACGAACCCCAGCCTTTCCGGCCGTGGCGATGCGTTGAAACAATCGGCACCGAAGCGCATTACCCGCCAGAAGCGGAAGAAAAGGAGCGTCGAAACCGACGCATGATTGCAAATTCTCAAGGTCGCCTGCAGGATCGCCGCCCGATATCCATCGTCGATATCGGCTCAAATTCCATTCGCCTGGTCGTTTACGAAGGCGTAGCCCGTTCGCCGACAGTGCTTTTCAATGAAAAGATGTTGGCGGGGCTTGGAAAAGGTATTGTTTCCACCGGCAGGTTGGATCCGGAGGCTGTTCATCGTTCTGTTGAAGAGTTTCGCCGCTTTCGTGCGCTGTCGGAGCAGGCGGGCGCAGAAGGTCTGCATGTCATCGCAACTGCCGCTGCGCGTGAAGCCGAAAATGGCCCCGATTTCATTCACCGTGCAGAAGATATTCTCGGAACCGAGATCAAGGTCCTCAGTGGACGGGAGGAAGCTTACTATTCTGCGCTGGGCGTGGTTTCAGGCTTCCACCAACCGGATGGGATCGCCGGAGACCTGGGAGGCGGCAGTCTCGAATTGGTCGATGTGAAGCAAAATCATATCGGCGAAGGCATTACCTTGCCGCTTGGCGGGTTGCGACTGCAGGATATGACGAAAGGTGCCCCGCAAGGCGCGCTGCCCATAATTCACGAGCAGCTTAAGCGCGCAAACCTTCTTGAGGGCGGGGAAAACCGGACTTTCTATGCCGTGGGCGGTACATGGCGCAATCTCGCCCGCCTTCATATGGCGGTGACGGGCCATCCGCTCAACGTCATGCATCATTACGAGATGGATCTCGAAACGTTAACGCCATTTTTGCGCCAGGTGACCAGAGGTGAAATCGAAAAAATGAAGGGGATCAATCTGATCTCCAAGAACAGGCGAGGGCTGCTTCCCTACGGCGCGGCCGCGTTGCAAGAGATAGCGGCTGCAATGAAGCCAGCCCGGATTGTTGTTTCTGCGCTTGGTGTGCGGGAAGGCTATCTTTACTCCCTGCTAAAAGAAAGTGAGCGCGGGGTGGATCCCCTTGTCTCGGCTGCCGAAGAGCTTGCTGTCCTGCGCTCACGCTCGGTGGCGCATGCTCATGAACTGGCGGAATGGACGGGGGACACACTAAAAGCGCTCGGTATTCAGGAAACCAGTGATGAAGCACGGCTGCGCAGGACCGCGTGTCTTGTCGCAGATATTGGATGGCGAGCGCATCCTGAATATCGCGGCGTGCAGTCGTTGAACATTATCGCACACGCATCCTTTATTGGGATCGACCATCCAGGCCGAGCATTCATTGCCTTGGCTAATTTGTTTCGTCATGAAGGCGTGTCCCGCGATGACTTCGCGCCAGAACTGGCCACGCTTGCTGGCTCGCACTACCTCGAAAGAGCGCGCCTTCTTGGAGCAATGATGCGTGTGGTTTATCTTCTTTCGGCTTCCATGCCCGGCGTATTGCCGCGCTTGCGTTGGGAAGCCGTGGGCAATCGCAAGCTTGCTTTGGTCATACCACAAGAATTGTCGCATCTGAATGGCGAAAGGCCTGTCGGGCGGTTGGCGCAATTGTCCAGGATAAGCGGTATTCCGATGGAGCTTGTGGTCAAAGAGTAGCGAAAAGAAATGTTTCGGGCGAGATAATCCCCGATACTGGATCGCATGCCATCGTATTTGCCTGCGATCCGTTTTCGGTATTCGAGATCTAATTTTGCTTTTGCTAAGCCGGCGTGTCCACAACAGCAATCCGACGTTTCTCAAACTTAAGCGCTACTTCCCCGCGAATGAGCTTCAGTGCCTGCTCGCCAAAAACCTCGCGCCGCCAGCCGTTAAGCGCGGGGACACTTGCGTTTTCGCCCTTCGATGCAATCTGTTCGATGTCGTCGCTTGAGGCGAGCATTTTTGGTGCTACGCCCTTTTGCTCGGCAACGATGCGGAGAAGCACCTTGAGCAGTTCAGAGCCCGCATTTGTCCCATCCGCAGGCTGTGAAGGGCGAGGAAGCTTGGGCAGACTGTCTTTCGGCGTCGCCAAGGCTGCATTTACGGCAATCAAAAGATCGGCTGCACCGGATGAACGTTCCCAGCCCTTGGGGGTGGTTCGCAAGCGCGCAAGCGCTTGTGTGTCTTTGGGTTGTTGTTGTGCGATTTCGTAGATTGCGTCGTCTTTCAGAACCCGTCCGCGTGGCACGTTCCGGCTGCGCGCTTCGCGTTCGCGCCAGGCTGCAACATGTTGCACGATCGCGAGTTCGATCGGTTTTCGAACCCGCATCTTGAGGCGTCGCCAAGCATCCTCAGGCTTGAGGTCGTAGGTCTCCTGTGCCGTCAGAATTGCAGTTTCTTCCGAAAGCCAATGCGCGCGGTCTTCCTTTTCCAGCCGCGTGCGCAGGTCGAGATAAACCGGGATCAGGTATGTGACATCAGCCAATGCGTATTGCAGCTGTTTTTCTGTCAGCGGGCGATGGCGCCAATCCGTGAAACGTGAAGACTTATCGAGCTGAGTGCCCGTTATTTTCTGGACGAGCTGGTCATAGGAAACGCTATCACCAAATCCGCAAACAGATGCTGCGATCTGGGTATCAAAGACGGGTGTTGGCACCAGGCCGCCCAAATGGAAGATGATCTCGATGTCTTGCCGCGCCGCGTGAAAAACCTTGGTTACTGCAGGATTTCCCATCAAGCGGAAAAATGGGTCAAGGTTGATGTCAGCGGCCAAGGGGTCAATCAGGGCGCTGCTCTGCTCGGTGGCGATCTGTATCAGGCACAATTCCGGCCAGAATGTCGTTTCGCGGATGAATTCGGTATCGACAGTTACGAAGTCTGCCTGTTCGAAGGCGACAATCGCCGTCTCCAATTCCGTTTGTGTCTGTATGAGATGCATTAACCCGCCTTCGATTTGTCGTTCCAGTTTTCAGCGCGGGCCGGCTGCGTCAAGACTCACAGGCTCACAATCCAAGTCATTCTCCTGCCAAAGGCGCCGAAGAGTTGCGCCCTTTTCTTGTGAGGCGCGAGAAAAGGGGAGATGTGCGCAACAGAGCAGTGAAACGACTGCGATGTTCAGGTGGAACAGTGGCGCGTACGCGCATCCGGTACAGGGTGATGGCCAGCAGCACCACGTAAACAAAGGCAGTAAAAAGAAAAAGGCTTGCCGGGCCTGTAATCTGCATGAACGACGCGGCGATGATGGGGCCTGCAATCGCGCCGAAGGAATAGAACAACATCAGCGCTGCCGTCACCAGAACATACTCGCCCTTCTCGGCGAAGTCGTTCGCGTGAGCGGCGCATAGGG
>JAFAGL010000040.1 GCA_023422735.1 Pseudomonadota bacterium | reverse complement strand
TTGCAGGTGCCGCACATGCCGTTGGCGCAGGATGACGGAATGCGGATGCCGGCCTTCTTGGCGCAGGATAGCACGGTCTGTTCGGCTGAAACCTCGATGCTTCGAGCTTGTTTCGCGAATTGAACGGTATAGGTCGTAATGGCAGGGGTCTCGATGGGCGAAACGAGATCGACATCGAGTATGGCAGCGTCGAAACTTTCCTCGATATAGCGATGCGCCGGCACACCAAAACTGGCAGCAATGTTGCGCGCCACAGCCATGAACGGGGCCGGGCCGCAGCACATCACGACGCGCTCTGAAAGATCAGGCACGGCGAGCTTGAGAAAATCCGGCGAGATGCGGCCGGATAATCCGGGCCACGAGAGTTCATCGCCCAGTTGTTCGGGGAGGAAATGCAGCCGCAATGTTTTCAGCCTGCCAGCAAGGCCGGACAATTCCTGGCGGAAGATCAGGTCGGCAGGCGTGCGTCCAGCGTGAAGAAACGTAATATCGGCTGGCTCATGGCTATCTGCGAGTTCGCGCAGCATTGCCATGAAAGGCGTGATACCGGAGCCGCCCGACAGAAACAGATACTTCTGGCCGCTACCCGATGGTCGTGTGAACGTGCCGAGCGGGCCTTGTGCCGACACGCGCATACCAGGACGCATGGTATCGTGGAGCCAGTTGGAAATATGCCCGCCGGACACACGTTTCACCGTGATCGAAAAGGCGTTCCGTCTGAGGGGTGACGAGGAGATGCTGTAACACCGGCTTTGATCGTCTTCGCCTACGGGGAAGTTGAACAGAAAATACTGGCCTGCTCTGACATCGAATTGCTTGTTCAGTGCCGACGCAAAGGTAAAGCTCTTCACGTCATGCGTTTCCTGATGGACAGCCAGGCAAACGAGAGCATCATCCTGCTCGGGGTCCCAGACCTGCGGCAAATCCGAGTAATGGAGGCCGGGGAGCAAAGCGCTAGTATCCATGCGCATGCATCCGGTCGACGTACCATGTCGCGAATTTCTCGAGATAGGTCTCGGAAAAAGGCGAATACGGGCCGGGACTATAGGCGGGGTCCATGACCCCGGCATGCGAACGCGCAACCAGTTCGGAATCCTGATCGGTGGTGGCAACCCAGACTTCCGTCAGCTTTTGCAGATCGTAGTCGACACCCTCGACCGCATCCTTGTGGACAAGCCATTTTGTGCGCACAAGGGTTCTGCCGGCAGACAAAGGGATCACGATCGAGACCACCGCGTGATCGCCCATGAAGTGCTTCCAGCTGTTATGACCCCACAGATGCATGTCGCCGAGATCCTTGCGCGTTATCGTGCCGAGAAGCTTCGATGAGGCGGCCGTCGCGTCATAAGTCTGGGATTCGCCGGCACCCGATATGATCAGGCGCTGTGTCCTGAAATTCGTGGCGCAATCGGTCAGCTGCTCCACCGCAGCCGACGGGTGACCTTCGGCCTCCCAGCGCCGCGTCTGCTCGGTATAAAGCGCGAGATGCTCGTCGGCCTGCGCCTTATCTTCGGGGCTCAGACTATCCGGATCATAGCCGAAATCGAGATCGACGAAAGAAACGCAGAGTTCGGGATGGTTGGCCGAACAATGATAGCATTCGCGGTTGTTTTCGAGCGTCAGCTTCCAGTTGCCTTGCTCGATCACCTCGGTTTCATGCGCCACCCGGGTGTTGCGGAGATCGTAAGGCGCGAGGCGTTCGCTCATGAGGCGATCGAGCGCTTCAATATCTTCCGGTGGATTGTCCGAAAGACAGACATAGATCAGCCCGCTAATAGAGCGGAAATTTACTGCTTTGAGCGCGTGGCATTCCTTGTCGAAATGGGCGCCCATGTGAGGAGCGTGGGCAAGCTCGCCGGTCAGCTCATAGGTCCATTGGTGATAAGGGCATACGAGCTTGGACACGATGGTCGGTCCGCCATCCAGCAAGCGCGATCCGCGGTGACGACAGACATTGTGAAAAACCCGGACGATCCTGTCATCATCGCGCAGGAGGATAAGACTGCTGGTGCCAATATCGACGACGGTGGCATCGCCTGCTTCTGGGACATCACATTCAAGGCCGATGCAGATCCAGTGTTTGCGGAAAAAGACGTCCAGATCAGCCGTGAAGACATCTTCGCGCGTGTAAAGACCGGCCGGAAGCGCGTGGCCGGCCACGCGAGAATTCAGCAATGAACTGATGGTGGGTACTACTCTGTCAAGCATGACATTCCCTAAAGTCAGTTTTCTTGAGGCTCCTACAGTTCGCGCGTTTGCTCAACCGCAGGAATGTGCTTGCGTGACATAATGAAAACTGATGCAAATCAGGGCGCGAAGCATGCTCGGAGCATATGGTGACGGGTCGAAGAAAACGGTTGCCCCCTTTGACAGGTCTGATGGTATTCGAGGCGGCGGCCCGGCTCCGAAGCTTCACACAGGCTGCCGACGAACTGGGCGTTACTCAGGCTGCGGTCAGCCGCCAGATCCATCTTCTTGAAAGCGCCTTGGGCTTTCCGCTCTTCAAGAGATTGCACCGGCGCATAGAACTGACTGAAAAGGGTGTTGACCTTTCGGCCGCCGCAACCAGCGCCTTCGATCTGCTGGCAGATACGGTGTCCGAGATCACGAAGGGCGAGGCGGTGGAGCAACTCGTCATCTCAACCACCGTGTCCTTCTCGCAGCTTTGGCTCATGCCGAAGGTTTCAAGCTTTTCGCGCGCCTATCCCGATATCAAGTTGCGGATTATCTCTCAGGACAAGCGGGCGAATATCGAGGATGGCAAGGCCGATCTTTCGATCCGCTATGGCAATGGCAGCTGGCCCGACGGGCGCGCAGAGTTTCTTTTCAGCGATGAGGTTTTTCCGGTATGTACGCCCGACTATGCCAGCCAGATCGGCTCGCTGAGCGATCCGGCTGAACTGCTTGGCTTCCCGCTTATTACGTATGACGCCGACGATCCGAGCTGGATTAGCTGGAATGAGTGGTTTGCGGCCTTCTCCATTGATGCGCGTAAAGCCAGATACGGGATGCGGTGCAGCTTCTACACAGACAGTATCCAGGCAGCGTTGAGCGGCCAGGGTATTGCTCTGGGCTGGTCCAGATTGGTGGACGATTTGCTTAAGCAAAATCGTCTTGTGCGTGTCCTCCCGCATGCAACACCGACCCGCAACGGCTATTTCATCGTGTTGCCGAGGACGCGCTCTCCCAGCTGGCCTGTTACCGCTTTCGGCGAGTGGATCCGAATGCAGGCAATGGGAGATGAGGCTGCATAAGAGGATCTGCTCCCGACCGATGGTCGCGCCCGGTTAACCAGACTTTTCCACCGCAGTGAATCAGGACGATTCGACAAGGACGGAAATTTCTGCAATGTCAGATTAATCGTTTAATCAACTCGTGACATTCACGCGATGACCAGCAAGCGCACAAGGCCTGATCTTCGTCGGATTGCGGCCGTTCTGGACGTTTCGCCAGCAACGGTATCCAACGCGCTCTCGGGGAAGGGGCGTGTGTCGAACGAGCTTGCGGAAAGAATTCGACTGACGGCGAGTGACCTTGGCTATGTTCCGGGCATCGCGGGCAGGGCCCTGCGCACCGGTCGATCGCATGTCATCGGGCTGGTCTTGCCGGATATCTCCAACCCGCTTTTTCCGCAGATCGCTCAAGCCGTCGAAGATGCCGCTTCCGACGCCGGATATGGCGTTTTGATCGCCAATTCCCGCAGCGATGTCAGTCTGCAGACGGAAGCGATCAATCGGCTGCGTGAGCGTGGCGTCGACGGTATCGTGATCGTGCCGAGGCGTGGCACCCGCATTGCCGATATCGGGTTGCCGGTGGCTGTGATCGACAGCGGCTCGACTCCGGGCAACACTGTCTCTGCTGACCATTGGCAAGGTGGGGAGCTGATCGCCGAACATCTTTTGTCATTAGGGCATCGTAAAATGCTCATTTTGGGCGATAGCCCGTCATCAAACGTGCAAAACGACCGAATAGGTGGCATGAAATCGCGTGTTTTGCAGGGCGTTTCATGCGAAATCCTGTGGGTCGAAAAGCTTGAACAGCAGTTCGGCAAAGGCTGTCCGCTTGGATTGAAAGCCAAGTTCGATCAAGGATTTACGGCCTTCGCTGCCGCTCTTGATATCGTCGCGCTCCGCGCCCTGACGGAGTTGCTGGGGGAAGGTCTCGCGATTCCCGACCAGGCAAGCGTGACCGGCTTCGACAACCTCATCTGGTCATCTGCCGTGCGTCCAGCACTCACCACGGTCCATATGGACATGCCGGAAATCGCGAGGATTGCGGTCGAAGCGCTGCTAGCGGCGGTCAACAACCGGGCAACACAGGATCTTGTGGTGCCCCTTGGTCCGGTACAACCTCTTCAACCTGGCAGCGGAAGCGTGCCCATGTCGCTTGTTATTCGACAAACGAGCGGCAAACCCTTGCATCTCATCGAAGAAAAAATGGCCCCCGGAAGGATAACATCATGAAACCGCATTTGGCATTGGCTTCAGCAACGGCACTGATGTTGAGCATGGGCATCGCCCAGGCGCAGGACAAGACGCTCACCATTTCGGTCTATGCTTTCGCGCAGGACGAATTCAAGGAGATCGTTTACGATCCCTTCGAGGAAAAATGCGGTTGTAACCTCGTTGTCGAAACCGGCAACAGTGTCGAGCGTCTTGCCAAAATGGAGGCCAATAAGGCCAATCCGGTCGTCGACATGGCCGTGGTTTCCATGGCTGACGCCTTGCAGGCGAGCCGCGCGGGACTTATCGACAAGATCGACGCGTCGAAACTCAGCAACCACGCCAAGCTCTACGATATCGCGAAGGACCCGAATGGCGATGGCATGAGCGTTGGCTACACGTTCTACGCCACCTCTATCGTTTATCGAACCGACAAGATGGAGATCAATTCCTGGGCGGATCTGCTGACCGACGAGGTCGCCTCGCATCTCGCCTTTCCGAATGTCACAACCAACCAGGGGCCACCTGCGCTTTACATGCTCGGCGAGGCACTCGGCAACAATACGCCGGACCTCAAAGGTCCGATCGAGGCTCTTGGCGAGAAGAAAGACGACATCGTCACCTTCTACGTGAAATCTTCGCAGCTCGTGCAGCTTATGCAGCAGGAGGAAATCTGGGCAGCGCCGATCGGCCGGTTTTCCTGGTCACCTTTCACCAAGCTTGATTTGCCACTGGCATGGGCGACCCCCAAGGAGGGTCAGACTGGCGGCATGAATGTCATGGTGCTGGCCAAGGGCTCGAAGAACCCGGAGCTTGCCCTCCAGTTCATGAACTTCTGGCTGTCTACAGAAGTCCAAACAAAGCTTGCCGAAAAGCTCGTCGACAGCCCGGCAAACGCCGAAGTCCGGGTGTCCGACGAGATCGCCGAAAACCTCACCTACGGAGAAGAAACGGTAAAGAATCTCAAGCTGATCCCGTCCGACGTCGCGCTCGATAACCGTGATACATGGCTTTCCGAATGGAATGCCAAGGTCGGTCAGTAAGCTTTCGCAAAGCTCCACAATGGCCGTTAGCGGCCTGGAGAATGCAGCGGCGACAGATTTGGACCTCTGCTGCATTCTTTTTTGAAAACCACAGATGATTGGGTGGACGACATGTTCCAGAACAGGGCAGAAGCGCTTGCGCTTGCGCTTCCGGCAGCCCTTTTTGCCGCTATTGTCTTTCTGGTACCGGTCGCCCTCCTTCTTTCCGAGGGGTTTCGGTCGGCAGACAGCTGGTCGATCTCGGCCTATGTCGATTTTTTCTCGCAACCGCTGAACCAGACTGTCTTCCTGCGCACATTGCGACTTGGCGTGGTGGTCACTCTTGTTGCCGCCATTATTGGTTATGCGACCGCTTATGCGATTGTCACCCTGCCGCCCGGCACCAAGGGACGGATGATCGGCCTCGTCATTTTGCCGTTAATGATCTCGCCTGTTGCACGCACCTATGCCTGGATTGTCATCTTGGGTCGAACGGGCATCGTCAATCAGGCTCTCATGATTTTCGGCTTGAGCGATGAACCTGTGCGGATCCTGTTCACGGAAACGGCTGTTTTCATCGGTTTGCTGCAACTCTTTCTGCCACTGATGATCATCTCGCTCATCAGTGCGCTGGAAAATCTGCCAAAGGATGCGGTTCCCGCGGCACGCGTTTTGGGGGCGAACTGGTTGCAGGTATTCTGGAAGGTGATCCTGCCACTTACCCGCGAAGGGCTCGTGGTCGGCGGGACTTTGGTTTTTACCGGGTCGATGACGGCCTATATCACGCCTGCTATTCTGGGCGGCTCTAAGGTTCTTATGCTGGAAACACTGCTTTACCAGCAGGTGACGGTCGCCAACAATTTCGTATCCGCCAGCGTCATCGCCTTCATCCTGATCGTGATGAGCTTTGCCGCCAACATTCTCTTAAGGCGGATTGCGACAGCGAGGACCTAAAAATGACAAATAGAGTTCTCCGCCCGCTCACGCTGTTTCTGGTGATGCTGTTCCTGATAGGACCTTTCATCATCATCGTGGCGGCGTCCTTTTCGGCAGGCGATACGCTCGCCTTTCCGCCGCAGGGTTTTTCGTTCAAATGGATCGCCAAGGTCTTCACGGTAGACAGTTTCCGGCAAAGCTTCGCCACGTCGATGTTTCTGGCGATCGGCGGCACTTTGACCGCGCTGATCCTCGGCATTCCCGCGTCTTACGCAATGTCGAGATACCGTCTGCCCGGCGCTGAAACGGTTCGTTTCATGGTGTCGATGCCAATAATCGTTCCAGGCATTATCGTTGGTCTGGCGCTTTTGCGCTATTTCGTGATTCCAGTTGGCCTTTCGATCACCTTTGCCTTGTTTGTGGCTCACACAGCACTTGTGCTGCCCTATGCGGTACGAGTTGTTTCGGCGAGCCTGGCCAATCTGCGTTCGGACATGGAAGAGGCGGCGGTGCTTCTGGGGTCGTCGCGATTGGGCGCATTCTTCAGGGTCGTGCTGCCCAATATTCGCGGCGGCATCCTGTCAGCCTTCATCTTGGGCTTCGTAACGAGCTTCAATCAGGTTCCAGTATCGCTCTTCCTGTCCGGGCCAGGCGTTCGAACCCTGCCTATCGACATGCTTGGCTATATGGAAATCGTCTTTGATCCCTCCATCGCCGCTTTGTCTTCACTGCTCGCTTTTCTCTCCATTGGCATCGTCTTTGCTGCCGAACGTTTTCTGGGATTCTCCCGCTATGTCTGATGCCTCCTTCCTCACGCTCGAAAAGCTGTGCCTCGCTTATGGCAAGACGACCGCCGTCAAGGATCTCGATCTGGCGGTGCACAAAGGCGAACTCTTGGCTTTGCTTGGACCTTCCGGTTGCGGAAAGACCACGACGATGCGCTCCATCGCTGGTTTGATGCCTGTAAAATCGGGGAAAATCACTTTGGACGGCAGGGATATCACCCGCACCCCATCCAACCGGCGTGAAGTGGGACTCGTCTTCCAGTCTTATGCCCTTTTTCCGCATCTCAGCGTGTTTGAGAATGTCGCGTTCGGCCTGCGCCTTAAGGGCGTGAAAGGCCAGGAGCTTGAAAAGAAAGTCGGGGCGGCGATCAAGTCCGTCGGGCTTTCACAGTTTTCCAGCCGCAAGACGCCGGAACTTTCGGGGGGCCAACAGCAGCGTGTCGCGCTGGCGCGTTCCATGGTGATGGAGCCCAAGGTTCTCATGCTGGATGAGCCATTGTCTAATCTCGATGCGCGGCTACGCCTTGAAATGCGCACAGAGTTGCAGCGCGTCCAGAAGGAAAGCGGCGTTACCATGATCTTCGTCACGCATGATCAGGTCGAAGCGCTCGCCTTGGCCGACCGCATTGTTGTGATGCGAGACGGTAAGATCGAGCAGATCGGCACGCCGGAGGAAATCTACAACCGGCCGGCCTCAAGCTTCGTTGCCGATTTCGTAGGTTTCGAGAACATTTTTGAAATCCGCGATGGCAAGCTCGTCACCGGGTCGGATCATGCTTCCCTTCCCATCAACGTGCCGGTCGCAGCCGGTCTCGCGTGGAGACCCCATGCCATCCCGCTGGGTAGTGGTCCTTTCGATGGCGTAGTGCGCGGCGTTTCCTTTGCCGGCTCCACCCGCGAATATGTATTGGAAACGCCGATTGGATTGGTCAAGTCCGAGATGCCTGCTTCAGCAACGCCGTATGAGATTGGCGCATCGGTTGCATTTGATCTTCCGGTTGAGCGTGCCGCCCAGCTTGAGCGCTTCGGTTAACCGCTATGGGTATCTGGATCGATACCGATATGGGTTTCGACGACTTGGCAGCCATCATGGTTGTCAGGCATGCCGGGCATGAGATCGACGGGATTTCATTGACATACGGCAATGCTCCACTTGAAGCGGTCGTGAAAAACGCAGCAGGTGCTGCCCACTCGTTTGGGTGGAACATACCCATTCATGCCGGACGGTCCATTGCGGTCATGGGCGGCATCGAAACCGCTTCCTCCATTCTCGGTGAAACGGGGATCCCAACCATCGGGTTAACACTGCCAAAGATTGATACGATCTTTGCAAACAATGCGTTTGAAAAGCTTTGCCAATGGCTCCAAACGGCCCCGTCACCCCGTCGCATTCTGGCGCTTGGACCTTTGGGAAATATCGCAGCGCTTGTCCTTGCCAGGCCGGATCTTGTTCCGCTGATTGACGATCTGACGTGGATGGGCGGCGGGCTTACCCGTGGCAATCATACCGCGTCAGCCGAGTTCAATGCTTTTGCCGATCCCGAAGCTGTTGCCATTGTTCTGGCGCACGGCTTGCTGCTTCGCATGGTCGATCTCGATTTCTGTCGCCAAATTCTTGTTTCGCCGCAAGATGTCCAGCCAGTGCGGAAGGCAGGCGGCAGAAATGCGGCTCTCATCGCCGATATGCTGGACGGCTTCATAAATATCGCGATTTCCCGTGGGCGGCCCTCAATGGCCCTTTACGATCCAGCGGCCGCCGCGGCCTTCGTGCGCCTCGAACTCGTGTCGTTTCAGCCCGCACGACTGGAGATGGAGTGTGCAGGCAAATCCACGAGAGGTCGGACGGTGGTAGAAACTCGTTCGACCCATGGTGAATTCAACATGTACTTCGCTTCAGGCGGCGACTTTGCCGCGCTCAAGGAAATCGTCATGGCAGCGCTCATCGCGGAGGCAGCGAAATGAGACCGGCGGAACCACTGGATCTTGCCGACGCGGAATTGCGGTTGCGTGCAGTTGCCAGTGCAAGAGGTGATGCGCCCTTCGATTGTCTCATCCTGAACGGCACGCTTGTCGACATGGTCACTGGCGAATCCCGTCGTGCCGACATCGGCACGGTCGGTAAGCTGATCGCCTCCGTTCACGCGACCGGGACGCGTTCCGATGCTGCAACCCTCATCGACGCAAGCGGCAGCTTTATAACGCCGGGGCTGATCGACACGCATATGCATGTCGAAAGCTCGATGATAACGCCCGCAACATACGCATCCGCAGCGCTGGCGCGCGGGGTCACCACCATTGTGTGGGATCCACACGAATTCGGGAATGTCCACGGTGTTGCGGGGGTGGATTTTGCAACACGGGCGGCTCAGTCCCTTCCGCTTCGCATCATCGTACTTGCCCCGTCTTGCGTTCCATCAGCACCCGGCCTTGAAAGAGCGGGGGCGGATTTCGATGCAGCTACGGTTGCGTCCCTTCTTGCGCGCGAGGACATTGGCGGTGTCGCTGAAGTCATGAATATGCGCGATATTATTGAGGGCAGACCGCGCATGAGTGGCATCGTGCAGGCAGGTCTTGCATCCGGCAAACCCGTATGCGGCCACGCGCGAAGCCTGACACGGAGCGACCTGCAGGCATTCCTGGCCGCAGGTGTCAGTTCGGACCATGAACTGACCTCCGGCCCAGATCTGATGGAAAAGCTGCGTGCGGGGCTGACCATTGAGCTGCGTGGCTCTCACGATCATCTGTTGCCAGATTTCGTCGCGACCTTAAACGAACTGGGTCACCTACCCCAGACCGTTACGCTATGCACAGACGATGTCTTTCCCGATGACTTGCTGAACGGCGGTGGACTTGATGATGTCGTCCGACGCCTCGTTCGCTATGGCATGAAATGCGAATGGGCACTGCAGGCTGCGACGCTGAACGCCGCGCGCCGGTTTCGGCGCGAGGATCTCGGGCTGATTGCTCCCGGACGGCGCGCCGATATTGCTGTTTTCGACAATCTTGAGGATCTCAATGCACGTTTCGTTCTTGCAAATGGCGAGTTAGTGGCTCGAAACGGCGTGCTCCTTAGTGAAGTGCCTGTAATAGAAGCTGACGCCTTCCGGTCCTCGGTTCGCCTGGACACCCTTACCCCTGACGACTTCAGGGTGAATTCCGAAGGCAAACGCGTGCGAGTTGCTACCATAGACCAACCGCGCTTTACGCGCTGGGGCGAAGCGGAAACGTCGGTTCTCGGCGGTTTCGTGGTCCCGCCCGAAGATGCGACGCTCATAGCGGTCGCCCACCGGCACGGTTTAAGCGATCCAAAGCCACGCGTTGGGTTCCTACGGAACTGGGGCCAGTGGAAGGGAGCTTTCGCGACCACTGTTTCTCACGACAGCCATAATCTCACGGTTTTTGGCGGTAACCCGGAAGACATGGCGGTTGCCGCCAATGCCGTCATCGCCTCACAAGGCGGAATGGCAGTCGTCGAAAACGGCGAAGTCACTGCCTGCCTGCCGCTACCAGTTTCCGGCCTTGTTTCCGAAGCAACACTCGAAGAGGTGGCGACCGGTTTCACTGCGCTCCGATCCGCGATGGATCGCATCGTCGACTGGCAACCGCCTTACCTTGTCTTCAAGGCCTGTTTCGGCGCGACGCTCGCCTGCAATGCCGGCCCGCATCAGACAGATAGGGGTATTGCTGACGTTCAAACGGGGAAGGTCCTCGCCTTTCCCGTTCTCGAAATTCTTGCCTGATCTGGAAATAGCCTGATGACCGATCCGATTGAAGCCGATATCCCATTTCTCACCGAGCTTCGGCACGATCTTCACGCACATCCCGAACTTGGCTTCGAGGAAGTGCGCACGAGCGACCTCGTCGCGCATCTGCTGGAAGACGCGGGGCTCAGTGTTCATCGCGGTCTCGGCGAGACGGGGGTGGTCGGCACATTACAAGTGGGCAATGGCACACGGACGATCGGCTTGCGTGCCGACATGGATGC
>JAFAGL010000034.1 GCA_023422735.1 Pseudomonadota bacterium | reverse complement strand
CCGAAAAAGTGCATGAAGGCCGGCACGATCGCGGCCAGAATGATGGTTGTATAAGGCAGACCGAGAAACTCGATCATCAGGAAGGCTGCGGCGCCCATGATCGGCGGCGTGATCTGCCCGCCGGTTGAAGAAGCAGCCTCAACCGCACCCGCAAATTCGCGCTTGTAGCCAAGCTTGATCATGGCCGGGATGGTGAGTGAACCGACCGTCACCGTGTTTGCCACGGACGAGCCCGAGATCATGCCGAACAGCGCAGAACCGAAGATCGAAACCTTGGCCGGGCCGCCCGCGAAGCGCCCCGCCACCCATGCCGCGCAATCGAGAAAGAGCTGGCCCAAGCCGATGCGCGTGGCGAAAACGCCGAAAAGCACGAAGTGGAACACGTAGGTCGCCACCACGCCCAGCGCCACGCCATAAACCCCTTGCGAGGTGAGATAAAGGTGGTCGATCAACTGCGAGAAAGTCGCGCCCGGATGGGTCAGGATTCCTGGCATGGAAGGTCCGAAAATCGCGTAAGCCATGAAAATTATAGCGATGATCGGCAGCGGCCAGCCGACGGATCGACGTGTCGCATCAAGAAGAAGCAGGATCAGCGCACCGCCGAGCACAACGTCGGTCGTGCTCGGATTGCCCACCCGGAAGGCCAGCTCATCCAGTGGAATCAGCGGAACATGGGCAACCGCGACGACCGAAAGAATGGCAAGGGCCCAATCATAAATCGGAATACCGAGCGGCCTGGAAAGCGAGGCCGTGGCGGGTTCGGAGAAACCCTTTTTCCAGAACGGAAAAACAAGGAATACCAGAGCCAGAACAAGGGCGAGGTGAACGCCGCGATGGACCATCTCGTGCAACAAGCCGAAGCCCGCTGTGTAATAATGGAAAAGCGACAGCCCGACCAACATGCTGCCGACGATCCAGTTCGTCGCCGGGCTCAAAGGGCGAAACCGTATCTCTGAATCGAAGCGCTCTTCGAGTTCACGCGCCTTGGCTTCATCAAGCTCCATGGGAGCCAAATGAACTGTGTCTTGTTTTTCGGCGTTGGTCACGCGCGACTCCGGGATTCGAAAAGAGGAAAGGCACCGCCCATTTTCAGGGCGGCGCCATTATGCAGTGTGAATCAACGGCGTTTTACTTGAGAACGCCTGCTTCGCGATAGAATTTTTCCGCACCTGGATGGAAGGGGATACCCGCGCTCGTAACAGCGTTTTCGAGCGTGATTTCCTTGCCCTTGGCATGACCGGCCGACAACGCCTTCTGCGTGCCTTCCGAGAAAAGGGACTTGGCGATGTTGTAAACCAGCTCTTCGGGCTGCTTCACAGTGGTGACCAGCTGTGCCGCGACCGAAAGCGTTTCCGTTTCGCCAACGCCCGTATAGGTATCCGCCGGAACCGTGTTCTTGGAAAAGAAGCTGTATTCGCCGAGGATTTTTTCAGCCTCGGGACCGGTCACCGGAACGAGGGTGATGTTCATCGAAGAAGCGATTTCGGTGATGGCGCCTGCCGGGAAGCCGCCCACGAAGAAATAGGCGTCGAGACCGCCATCGCGCATTCTTTCGCCGGACGGGCCAGGCTTCAGATATTCCGGCTGGATATCCTTTTCCGTGATTCCATAGGCATTCAAGACGATGCGTGCATCCACGATCGTGCCAGAGCCGGGCTCGTCGATGGAAACGCGCTTGCCCTTCAGATCGGCCACCGACTTGATGCCGGCATCGGCACGCGCAACGATATGCAGTGTTTCAGGGAACAGGGTTGCGATCAGCCGCAGATCTTCAACCTTCGGCTTGCCTTCGTAAAGGCCGGTGCCTTCATGCGCCCAGGCTGCAACGTCGGACTGCGTGAAACCCGATTCCGACGCGCCGCTTTGAATGGCGTTGATATTTGCAACCGAGCCGTTGGAGGCGTTGGCCGTGGCGATCAATCCTTCAACGCCGTTGGGGCCTGTGGCGCTGATGGAGTTGGCGATAATGCCGCCAATCGGGAAATAGGTACCCTGCGTGCCACCGGTGCCGATCCGGAAGAAAGCCTGTTGCGCAAAGGCGCGTGGCATTCCGGCTGCGAGAAGAGCAGCGCCCATCGTAAAAGCACGGCGCGAAATAGTAAAAGTCATGTTTATCCCCATTTACCTGAGTTCTGGCTCTAAGGATAAGCTTTACCGACCGGCTTATGTCAACGCCTTGAATAAGTTATGCATCGCATGATTGATTAGGCCAGCAACACCAAGATCAGCTTGTTCAATTCTCTGCCGATGCCGTCGTGATAGCTTTTTGATCGCTCGGTGCGCCCTTGAAAGAGGCGAGCCAATCGCTGACCGCGCCAATATCGGCTTCACCCAGGAGGTGACCGAGATTGACGGTTTTTTCTACCACCTTTGCCCCCTTGTCCGACAAGGCCTGTTCAAGCCCCGGCGCGAATGGCCCGTAAGTTGCGTCGGCTTCGCCGGGAACCATCAGGATCGAATCCTTGGCGAGGTTCACTTCGGGAAGCTTTTGCAGCACCATCATCGGCCGCAACAGCGCTGCGCGCTGAACCAGATCGGGATGCAGCATCGAGAGCGCGGCAAGAAGGTTCGCACCGTTGGAATAGCCCAGATAAATGGCGTTGCTCAGGTCGATCCCATAATCTTTCTGGGCCTTGGTCATGAATTTCGCGAAAGCGTTGGCTTCCGAATGAATATCATCCTGATCGAAGCTCGTCGCCGTATGACGCGCATACCAGCGGTTGATGCCGTCCTGAACGACGCGCCCGCGAATGCCCAACAGGGCAGCACCGGGCGCGGCTTTGGAAGCAAGCTCCATCAGGCTGTTTTCATTTCCGCCCGAACCATGAAGCAAAACGAGGGTCGGCGCGTTTTTCTGGCTCGCTTCACGAAAATTGGCGACGAATTCCGGCGCGCGCTTGATCGTTGAAGATGCGAGCGGATTCAATACCGCGGCCTTCAATGCGACCGTCGAGTTTGACAAGGCGACCTTCTCCACAAGGCATTTGGCATTTAACGGCGCGATGCCTTTCACAGATGCGGAAGCACCGCAATCCGGCTGCGCTCCGGCGGGCTGGAGACACAGGCCCAGAGCAAGGCAAGCGAAAACCGTGGTGGCGAGATTGCGCATCATGGTCCGATCTTGGAAGGATATGGTTTACAGTGTGTTAAGCTGCCGTTCAGGCGGCTTTTCCTACAGCCTGATCCGACAGTGGCGTTCCTCATCGTTGCAATGCAGCGCGAATGAGGCAGATGGGACCCTGATCACGCGTTTGTGATGTCGGGATTGCGTTAGAGAAATCAACGCCGCAAACTGTGGCGCGATGGCAACGATTTTGGGCCTTCGCGAGTTTAAACAGACGTTAAACCGTCATGAGGGGTACGCTATGCAGTGGAGAGGCCGTCGTCAAAGCTCCAATGTCGAAGATCGGCGCGGACGAGGTGGCGGATTTGGTGGTGGCGGTGGCCCGATCCGAATCCCGGTTCACTCGGCGGGCGGGGGTATCACGGGGATCATCATCCTGTTCGTCGTCGCATGGTTGCTGGGCATCAATCCGCTCGCGCTCCTGTCGGGAATGAGCGGCGGCGGCATGCAGCCGCAGCAGCAACAAACACAAACCACGAACACCGAAGCGTCCGATGAAATGACGCAATTCGTTTCCACCGTTCTTGCGGAAACGGAAGACGCCTGGAACGGCATTTTCCAATCCGAGGGTCAAACCTATGAGGAGCCGCGCCTCGTGCTGTTCAGTGGCCAGGTCCAATCGGCTTGCGGCTTCGCATCATCTGCATCCGGCCCGTTTTATTGCCCGGGCGATCGCCGCGTTTATCTCGACACGACCTTCTTTCAGGAACTGGAACAGCGCTTCGGGGCGTCCGGTGATTTCGCCCAAGCCTATGTTGTGGCGCACGAGATCGGGCACCATGTGCAGAACCTGACAGGCATTCTGCCGCGCTTCAACGAGATGCGCCAATCGATGAGCCAGGAAGAAGCCAACCGCATGTCGGTCCGTGTCGAACTTCAGGCGGATTGCTTTGCCGGTGTGTGGGGTCATTACACCGAGCAAAAAGGGCTGCTTGAAAGCGGCGACGTGGAAGAAGCGCTGAACGCCGCAACCCAGATCGGCGACGACACGCTACAAAAGCGCACCCAGGGTTACGTTGTTCCGGAAAGCTTCAATCACGGCACGTCCGAACAGCGCCGGACCTGGTTTGAGCGTGGCCTTGAAAATGGCCGGTTGAGCGATTGCGATACGTTCAACAACCCGGTCTGAGCGGCAGAAAAATCTGGAAGCCAAAAGAAAAAGGGTGGCAATGCGCCACCCTTTTTGCGTGAGCTTCAGCGTTCCGCCAAAAGCGGTTCGCCACGCTTTTCGTGAATGAGGTTCACGAAGCGGCGGAAAAGATAATGCGAATCCTGCGGGCCGGGAGACGCTTCGGGGTGGTGCTGCACGGAAAAGACAGGCTTGCCCTTGAGCGCGATGCCGCAATTCGAACCGTCGAACAGGGACACATGCGTTTCTTCCACGCCTTCGGGCAGCGACTGGCTGTCGACGGCGAAACCGTGGTTCATCGACACGATCTCAACCTTGCCGGTCGTGTGGTCCTTGACGGGATGGTTCGCGCCGTGGTGACCCTGATGCATCTTCGCCGTTTTTGCGCCGAGAGCCAGCGCCAGCATCTGGTGCCCAAGGCAGATTCCGAAAACCGGCAATTCGGTTTTCAAGAGATCCTGAATGACGGGCACGGCATATTCGCCGGTCGCCTCGGGGTCGCCGGGGCCGTTCGACAGGAAAACGCCATCGGGCTGCATCGCAAGAATATCTTCAGCCTTTGTGCTCGCCGGAACGACCGTCACCTTCGCGCCCAGACCCGACAGAAGCCGCAAAATATTGCGCTTCACGCCATAATCGATCGCGACCACATGCAGGGAGGGCTCGGCTTGTTCGCCATGACCTTCATTCCAGGCCCATTGCGTCTCGTTCCACACGGAGCTTTGGCCCGAAGTCACGTCCTTTGCGAGATCGAGGCCAACGAGGCCTGACCAGGCTTTCGCTTTTTCCTTCAATGCTTCGATATCGAACTTGCCCTTGGGATCATGCGCGATCACCGCGTTGGGCGCGCCCTTGTCGCGGATCAGCGCGGTCAAGGCGCGTGTATCGATGCCAGCCAGGGCGACCACGCCGCGTTTCTTCAGCCATGCGTCGAGATCGGTTTTGGCCCGGTAATTCGATGGATTGGTGACATCGGCCTTGAACACAGCTCCCACGGCGCCGGCGCGGGCCGCTGGCGTCAGATCTTCGATGTCTTCATCATTGGCGCCCACATTGCCGATATGCGGGAAGGTGAAGGTGACGATCTGCCCCGCATAGGATGGATCGGTGAGGATTTCCTCGTAGCCGGTCAGGGCGGTGTTGAAGCAGACTTCCGCTACCGCTTCGCCGGTTGCGCCCAGGCCATGCCCTTCGATCACCGTGCCATCGGCCAAAACGAGAACCGCTGTCGCAATTTCATCGCCCCAAGGCTGTGTCTGGGTTTCGCCTGGCAGATTCATCCTCAATCTCCTTGCTGCAGCCATCTGCTGCGCACGCCGAAAGGTGGCGCTTGAAATCACGCTGTCCAAAAGCCATATGGCGGAACGGACACCGGTCGAGGCAAATTGCGCTAGACCGAAGTTTCTCTCACATAATGCCCTTACCCGGACCGGACAACCGAAAACCCGGCCTCGGCGTCGCTTTGCATGCTGTTTCCATGCGAAAAGTGTTCCAGCGGCGACGATCGCGTTCCGGGAAGCGCTGACAGGAGTTAGTCAAATGCTGCGCGAGCAGTTCACCAACGCCCTCAAAGAGGCCATGAAATCCGGCAAAAAGCGGGAAACATCCACGCTGCGCCTGATTTTGGCTGCGATCAAGGACCGAGACATTGCCAGCCGTGGTGCGGGCAAGGAACCGGCGTCCGATGAGGAAATCCTGGCCATTCTGGCCAAGATGGTTCGTCAGCGCGAGGAATCGGCCAAGGCTTTCGAGGAAGGTGGACGCCTTGAGCTGGCGGAACAGGAGCGCGATGAGATCGAGATCATCCGCACATTCCTGCCGCGTCAGCTTTCGGATGAAGAGATGCGCGCCGCGTGCACAACTGTCATTGCAGATACCGGCGCGAGCGGCTTGAAAGACATGGGCAAATGTATCAGCGCGCTCAAAGAGCGTTATCCAGGCGCCATGGATTTCAGCAAGGCCAGCGGCATCGTCAAGACACAGCTCCAACAAGGCTGATCGCGCACTGCAAACGCGCCGCAGTGTCGCCAATCTGTTGAACGCCTTTTGAAGCCCGGACCGTGCGAACGGTTCGGGCTTTTGCTTTCGATCGCCCGGTTTCTGGTTGGGCGAACTGATCCGGGCGACAGCATGGATATGGGCGGTTTCGACGACTTCTGATCGGCTCTAGCTGGCGGTGCGCAACCGCGAGCTGCTCAACAAGCCGCGCTCTTCCAGAACCGGGTAAGCGATCGAAGCGAGTAACGAATTGATCTGTTTCAGATCGCGGATCGTGTCCAGATGGATGGCGCTGGTTTCGACGCTGCGGGACGTGCCTTCCCGCAAACGGGCGAAATGCCGCTTGGCCGTTTCCTTCTCGGCTTCGCGCAGCCTGTCTTTTTCGGCAACCAGCTCACGTGCGGTTTCGCTGTCGCGGGAAAGCAGAACATTGAACGCAAGGCGCGCATTGGCGAGCACGGCGGCGTGAAAAGATGCCAGTTCACGCCAGCCTTCCTGCGTGAATTCGAGCTGGTGTTGCAGTTTCTTGCGCACATGCACCAGCATGTTGCGCACGATGATGTCGCCGACCTGTTCGAGCTTCACACAGGCACCAAGCAATTCTGCGCATCTTAACGCGTCGTCTTCCGTCATGGCAGAAGGATCGATACGCGCGAGATAAAGTTTCAACCGCGCATGACGGCGATCTACACGGTCATCCAGGCGAGACAGTTCCTCGATGGTTCGCTCATCCGCCGTTTCGTAAAGCTCGAATATGCGCTGCAACATCACTTCGATGATTTCGCAGATACGCACCACCTCGCGCGTGGCGTTGCCGAGCGCAAGATGCGGCGTTTTCAATGCAGCTTCATTCAAAACGCTTGTTTCGACCTCAGCCAGCGCGGTTTGTGGCTCGGGCTTTGAGGACAAGCGTACGATCGCTTCGGAAGCGCGCAGGATCAATCCCGCCAAAGGTATGCCGGCGAGCAGCATCAAGCAGTTGAAAGCGATATGAGCGTTGACGATCTGATCTGCGCCCGTCGAGCCAAGAAAACCGATCGACGGCTGAAACGACAGATAAAGCGCAAGTACGGTGACCGAACCCGCCCCGCGCATCAACAGATTGCCGATCGGAACAAGCCGGACAGCGGGCGGCGAGGCGCGCGTCAAAAGCGGTGCGATCAGGGAGCTTCCCAGATTGACGCCAAGCACCATGACCAATCCGAGTTCGGGCGGAATGAGCCCGCGCGACGCCAGCGTGACGAGAAGCAGAACGGCAGCGATCGAGGAATGGAAAAGCCAGGTTATGAAGGCCGACAACAAGAATGCCGTGACAGGATCGCCGGAAAAATAGTCGATGATCAGCGGCAAAAGCTTGCTGTCGCGCAGGGGCTCTGACGCATGGCCGATCATTTCAAGCGAAAGCAGAAGCAGCGCGATGCCGACTAAAATGCGGCCAAGCTGGCGCCATTCCCGCTTTTCCGTCGCCATAAACATTGTCGTGCCTGCGGCCAGACAAATTGGCACCAGAAGCGTGAGATCAAAGGTCAGCAGGCGCACAACAAGCGCCGAGCCGATTTCCGCGCCGCGCACCGCGAGTTGCCCGGCGAGGCTCGACACAATGCCTGAACCTGCGAAAGATCCGACAAGAAGCGTCACGGCCGTTGAGCTTTGCAGGGCAATCGCAAGCCCCGCGCCTGTGGCGACGGCAGCCAGCGGATTGCGCATCGTGTTGCGCAGCTTGATGCGCAGCACATCGCCATAAGCGCGTTCGACCCCGGTCTTGACCATGCGGGTAGCCCACAAAAGCAGCGCGATCGCGCCCGCCAGATGCAGGAAAAACACCGAGCCCGTCATGATTGAATATGTGGGGCCAATTTGTCTCCACGGCCTGTAAAAAAGAAATTTGTCATAGGTTCCAGCATGATGCGATTTAGCCGGATAATAGCTGTCTTATCAGATGGGAGTGGGGATGGCGACGACAAGAGGTGTCGTTGTCGCGCGGCTTGGCTCCATGCCGGCCTGTGAATCGCGGGCATGGTTTCGCGCATCCATGGTAATCGCGCAAGCTGCGGGCTATCTCTGGTGAACAGAGGTTTTCATGCGCTTTTCCGATTCCTTCCTTGACGAGATCCGTGACCGGGTGCCGATTTCGGCGCTGATCGGTGCACGCGTTTCATGGGACAAGCGCAAAACCAACGCGTCGCGCGGCGACTATTGGGCCTGTTGTCCGTTTCACGGCGAAAAAAGCCCGAGCTTCCACTGCGAAGACAAGAAGGGCCGCTATCATTGTTTCGGATGCGGCGTGTCGGGGGACCACTTCCGCTTTTTGACCGAGCTTGACGGGCTTTCCTTTCCCGAAGCCGTGGAACGCGTGGCCGAGATGGCGGGCGTTTCCATGCCCGCGCGAGATCCTTTGGCCGAAAAGCGCGAACAGGAAAGGGCTTCCCTGCATGACGTCATGGAAATGGCGACCGCGTTTTTTGAGACCCAATTGCATGAAGCGGCGGGTGCAAAAGCGCGCGCATATCTGCGCGATCGCGGTTTGACGTCGGCGACGCAAAAACAGTTCCGGCTTGGCTATGCGCCCGATTCGCGCAATGCACTGAAAGAGCATCTGGCCGCCAAAGGCGTCGCCAAGGCACAGATCGAGGCCTGTGGTCTGGTTGTGGTCAGCGATGATCGACCTTTGTCTTATGACAGGTTCCGGGATCGGATCATGTTTCCGATCGAGGATGCGCGAGGGCGCATCATCGCGTTCGGCGGGCGCGCAATGTCCTCGGAAATTTCCGCGAAATATCTCAACTCGCCCGACACCGAGCTCTTTCATAAAGGCAATGTCGTTTACAACTTCGCGCGTGCCCGCAAAGGGCAGGGCAAGGACGGCACGCTCGTGGTCGTCGAAGGCTATATGGATGTGATTGCGCTGGCGCAGGCCGGTTTCACCAATGCGGTCGCACCGCTAGGCACGGCCTTGACCGAGAACCAGATCGAGCTGATCTGGCGCGCGACCGGCGAGCCGGTGCTCTGCTTCGATGGAGATACCGCCGGGCAGCGTGCCGCCTGGCGCGCAGCCGACCTGATCTTGCCAAGTGTCGGTCCGGGCCGTACCGCGCGTTTCGTGCTTCTCCCGGACGGCAAGGACCCGGACGATCTCGTGCGCGAACAGGGTCCGGACGCATTCCAGGTCGCTTTGAACGATGCAAGGCCGCTAGCCGATCTGATCTGGCATCGCGAAACCAGCAGCCAAGTGTTCGAAACGCCGGAAAAGCGCGCCGCGCTCGAAAAAACGCTGCGCGAGCTGAGCAATCGCATCAAGGATGAAAACGTCCGGCGTCATTATGCGCAGGACATGCGCAACCGCGTGAATGCGTTTTTTGGAGCGTCGCGGCCCGCAAACCGGTTTGCGGCCAAGGACCGCAACAACAACTGGAGCGGCGGGCGGGGATTCGGCCGGCAAAACGGCCAGGAACGCGGGCCGATGGCCGTATCGGATAGCCTCACGCGCTCGGCTCTAGTCAACAGCGCCAATCCGCTGCCGCTGCGCGAAGCTGCCTTGCTTGTTTCTTTGGTCAATCATCCTGGACTGATCGACGCGTTTTTTGACGATATCGAACGATTGGAGCTGGAACAGCCGGTGTTGCGACAATTGCATGCCGGGATTCTGGATGCCGCCGCGCATCACGCGACCGGGGATCGCCAGGAGCTGGCAGCGCATCTTTTTGACAGCGGTCTGGGCGAAGCGCTGGAAAAGGCCAGCAGTGCTGTCCGCCGCATCGGCAATTGGACAGCTCTGGAAGAAGCCGACATTGCCGACGCGCGCGACGCCTTCCTGCAACTGCTCTACTTGCACCGCAGCGCTTCAACTCTACATAAGGAGTTGAAAGCGGCACAGCTTGCTTTGGCAAACGAAACGACCGACGAAAATTTTCGGCATCTCCTGGATATTCAGGCTCAGTTTCGTGAGTTCCAGGCGGTTGATGCCTTGATCGAAGGATTCGGGATATCTTCAGGACGCGCGCGGCAAAGTTGATTGCGGAACAGCTGGCGTTGCAATCTTCTGACTCTTTTATCGTCGAATGATTCGCTTTGTGCGGCGAATCATGGCAGCTGCCTTGATCTTACGCGCAAAGAACGGAAATTAAGGACGATTGGGGGTCGCAGGTCGCCACCCCGGCCGGATGGCGTGAAGCGAACAGCAGGGTGAACCGGCTGGCCTGCGCGAGCAAGCCACGGAACTCCTATTTTGAAGCAGGGTTAATCCTGCATTAATTGGGCTCGGTTAGGCGGGAGACTACTAAGGCCCGTCACTGGATTTTGAAACGGCTGATGTGCAAACGCGGTCGTTTTCTTGGAGAAGCTTAACTATGGCAGTGAAAGAAAAGGAAGAGGTCGAAACGGAACGCGAAGGCGCAACCGATGGGCCATTGCTCGACCTTTCCGATGATGCCGTCAAGAAGATGATCAAGGCCGCGAAAAAACGCGGCTATGTCACGATGGATGAGCTCAATTCGGTTCTGCCTTCCGAAGAAGTGACCTCCGAGCAGATCGAAGACACGATGGCGATGCTGTCGGACATGGGCATCAATGTCGTTGAAGACGATGAGGCAGCCGAAGAAGGCGAGCGCGAATCCAACGATACCGAAGAAGACGCCAACGAAGTGGCGGAACGCAACGGCACAGCTGTTGCTGCCACGACGACCAAGAAAGAGCCAACTGATCGTACCGACGATCCGGTTCGCATGTATCTGCGCGAAATGGGTTCGGTGGAGCTTCTGTCGCGTGAAGGCGAAATAGCGATCGCCAAGCGTATCGAGGCTGGTCGCGAAACCATGATCGCCGGCTTGTGCGAAAGCCCGCTGACCTTCCAGGCCATTATCATCTGGCGCGACGAACTCAACGAAGCCCGCATTCTGCTGCGCGAGATCATCGATCTCGAAGCGACTTATGCCGGTCCGGAAGCCAAGCAGGCGCCGGTTGTCGAGCGGACGGAAGAAGATAACAAGCCGAAAGTCGATGAACGCGGGCGCCGTGTTCGCGAAGACGACGACATCACGAATGTCGGTGGTGAGAACCGTGTCGAGGATGACGAGGACGACGAGGACGAAGCCAGCCTGTCGCTTGCGGCGATGGAAGCGGAACTGCGTCCGCAGGTCATGGAAACCCTCGACCTCATCGCAAACACCTACCGGAAGCTTCGCAAGCTGCAGGACCAGCATGTGGAATCGCGTCTGGCCGATGGCGATGCTTTGTCGTCCAGCCAGGAGAAATCCTACAAGAAGCTCAAGGACGAGCTGATCACGGCGGTGAAGTCTTTGTCGCTCAACCCGGCGCGTATCGAGGCGCTGGTCGAGCAGCTCTACGACATCAACAAGCGCCTTGTTCAGAACGAGGGCAAGTTGCTGCGGCTGGCTGAAAGCTATGGCGTTCGTCGCGATGAATTCCTGCGCGAATATCAGGGCTCCGAGCTCGACCAGAACTGGATGGGGACTATCGCATCGCTGCCGGGCCGCGGCTGGAAACAGTTTTCCGAATCCGGCAATGCCGCCGTTCTGGCGATCCGCTCGGAAATCCAGAACCTTGCGACCGAAACCGCAATTTCCATTCTGGAATTCCGCAAGATCGTGAATCAGGTCCAGAAGGGCGAGCGCGAAGCCGCTATCGCCAAGAAGGAAATGGTCGAGGCCAACCTGCGCCTCGTGATCTCGATCGCCAAGAAATACACAAACCGCGGCTTGCAGTTCCTCGATCTGATCCAGGAAGGCAATATCGGCCTGATGAAGGCCGTCGACAAATTCGAATATCGTCGCGGCTACAAATTCTCGACCTATGCGACCTGGTGGATTCGGCAGGCGATCACACGCTCGATCGCCGATCAGGCACGCACGATCCGTATTCCTGTGCATATGATCGAGACGATCAACAAGATCGTGCGGACCTCACGCCAGATGCTGCATGAGATCGGCCGCGAGCCGACGCCAGAAGAACTGGCCGAAAAGCTCGCAATGCCGCTCGAAAAGGTGCGCAAGGTCCTCAAGATCGCCAAGGAGCCGATCTCGCTCGAAACGCCCGTGGGCGACGAGGAAGATTCGCATCTCGGCGATTTTATCGAGGACAAAAACGCCATCCTGCCGATCGATGCGGCGATCCAGGCCAATCTGCGCGAAACCACCACGCGGGTTCTGGCCTCGCTCACACCACGCGAAGAGCGCGTGTTGCGCATGCGTTTCGGCATCGGCATGAACACCGACCACACGCTGGAAGAAGTCGGCCAGCAATTCTCTGTGACGCGCGAGCGTATCCGCCAGATTGAAGCCAAGGCGCTGCGCAAGCTCAAGCATCCGAGCCGCTCGCGCAAACTGCGCAGCTTCCTCGACAGCTGAGAACGTCACGCTCCATGTTTAAAAAAGGCCGGGTCTTCGATCCGGCCTTTTTCGTTGTGTTGATGAGATTGTTTAGCGCAACTTCGTTTGGACGCTACAGTTTCTGGATTAAGCTCCTTCGTCAGGGGCGATTGCACAACTGGGAAGCAATCATGTTTGATAGTCCGGCCCGGGCCAGCGTCATTTCCTCACCAGCGATCCGAATGGCGTTTTGATCGACATCATCAAGCCTATTCCGCCTTCACAGGAATTTCTTGACCAATATGCGCTTGGGGCGGTGGCCGGTTAAGGCATCTCTGCTATCTGCACTTCATGCGTTTGAAGGAGCAGGAACATGCCGCAAACCACGATCACCATCCGGACGCGCGGGCAGGGGCTTTATGAATTCACCCACGAAGCGGAACGCTTTCTGGCAGATGAAGGCTCGACCACCGGCTTGCTGACCTTGTTCGTGCGTCACACATCCTGTTCGCTGCTCATTCAGGAGAATGCGGACCCTGATGTGCGGCGAGATATGGACGCTTTCTTCAAGCGACTGGTCCCGGATGCAAACGACCCTTCGATGGATTACCTCGTCCATCGCATGGAGGGGCCTGACGACATGCCGGCGCATATCAAGTCTGCCTTGATGGCAGTTTCCGTTTCAGTTCCGATCAGCAGGGGCAAGATGATGCTTGGAACCTGGCAAGGGCTCTATCTGTTCGAACACCGGGATGCACCGCACACACGAGAGATCGTCCTTCACCTCCAGCGCGATTGAGTTGCGCTGGAACCGGAGGGTCGGATGCGGTAGGAACGACCACCTGGATACAATGCAAGGGGCCTCAAAATGTCATTCTTCAAGAAACTCTTTGGCGGCTCGAACTCGGAAGCGGAGAAACCGGCCGGCCCGGTCAAGGAAATCGAGCATAGCGGGTTCACGATCAAGGCGACCCCCTACAAGGAAGGCTCCGAATTCCAGACATGCGGCGTGATTTCGAAGACCGTTGACGGCGAAACGAAAGAACACCGTTTCGTTCGCGCCGATCGTTTCGCAGATATCAACACAGCTGCGGATGTGGCCATTCAAAAGGGCCAGCAAATGGTCGACGAACAGGGCGACCGTATCTTCGCTTAGCCGGTCGATCCGCTGGAGGGATGCCAGGTTTCGCGCAGAACGCGCAACCAGTTGTTGCGGCAGATTTTCGCCAGGTCCTCCCCGGTATAGCCTGCAGTTTCCAGCGCATCGACCAGTTTCGGGAGACCGGCCGCCGTGCCGATCTCGGCTGGGATCATCGCCCCATCGAAGTCTGAGCCGATTGCGACGCCATCAATGCCGACATGCTCGACCAGGTGGTCGATATGCCGGATCATGGTCGCGATACCGGTATCCGCACGCTCTTGACCATCTTCGCGCAAAAACGCGACCGCGAAATTCAGCCCCACGACACCGCGTGATGATCGGACCGCGTTCAACTGCGCATCCGTCAGGTTGCGCGCCGTCGGCGTGATCGCATGCACGTTGGAATGGGTGGCGACCAGCGGTGCGTTTGAAAGCCCGGCAACATCCCAGAAGCCTTGCTCGGTGATATGGGACAGGTCGATCAGGATTCCCATCTCGTTGCAGGCCGTCACCAGCTGGCGTCCGGCTTGCGTCAAACCGGGGCCTGTATCCGGCGAGGAGGGATAAGCGAAGGGAACGCCGTGAGCGAATACATTATTACGGCTCCACACTGGGCCGAGCGATCGCAGCCCGGCGGCGTGGAGCGTCACCAATCCCGACAGATCTTCGCCAACCGCTTCCAGACCCTCGATATGCAGGATCGCAGCGAACACATTGTCGGCCATTGCCGCTTCGATTGCCTCGACACTTGTGCAGATCCTCAGCAATCCGGCGTGATGCAGCTGCCAGGCGATGTCGATCATCTCGATAGTGGTCTGCAGGGATGGCGCGCGTTCAAGCGGTGCGGCAGCAGGGGTCATGTAGTGACCGCGTGCATCGGGGCGCGCAAAGCCCAGATGACCCGAAGGCACGAACACGGCGCAAAAACCGCCTTGAAGGTTTCCCGCCGCAGCTTTGCCGATGTCGATATGGGCCGGGCCGCTGGCTTTGCGAAACTCTTCAAGCGGGTTGCGGCCGTTCTTTCGCCCCTGCCACAAGCGCAGCAAGAGATCGTTGTGACCGTCGAAAATGGCTTGCATGGCGCTGTCTCCCAATATTCCGCACTGCGGTAAAACCAGGCGTTATCCCCGGCGTTATGCGAGCCTGAATGACCTGTTCATGAACCAGTCAGGCGCGTTTGTGCAGGCTGTCCGAATCGCGCGTCCACGATATTGCGACGCATTTCCTCGCTGCAATGCGGAACAAATAGGTGAACAAGGCTTTAAGCAACTATGAAAGCTGATCTGACATCAACCGCCTATGCGCCGATTGCCCGCGACACGCGTCTCGACGTGTTTCGTGCAATCGCCTTGCTGACGATCTTCATCAATCACGTGCCCGGCACGATTTATGAAAATGTCACTCACAAGAATTTCGGTTTGTCGGACGCTGCCGAGGCCTTTGTTCTGATCTCCGGCCTGGCGCTGGGATTGGCTTACGGGCGTAAATTTGTTCCGGGAAACCGGATGCTGACCACGCTCAAGGCCATGCGGCGCGCTTGTGTCTTGTATTTCACGCAGATCATGACGACGATCGCCACAATCGCCATCTTCATTCTCGGTAGCGTGTGGCTCAAAAATCCTGCGCTTCTGCAGGAAATCAATCTTGGCGCGTTGTTGGACAATCCAGAACAGGCGCTGGTTGGTCTTGCAACGCTCGGCCATCAGTTGGGCTACAACAACATCCTGTCGATGTATGCCGTTGTCATGCTCATGTTGCCTTTCTTCCTTTGGCTTGGCTCGATCAGTCTCGGTTTGATGGTGGCTGTATCCGGCACGCTGTGGCTGCTGGCGGGCATATACCACGTCGCACCCCCGAATTATCCGAATGCCGGCGTTTGGTTCCTCAACCCGTTGAGCTGGCAGTTCCTTGCGGTCATCGGTGCGGCTTGCATGATGCATGTTCGCCGGGGCGGCACGATCTATGCGAACAAATGGCTGGTTGGTCTGGCCGCCGCCTATCTCGTGCTGGCATTCGCCTGGGTTCGCGTTCCGCTTTGGGGCATCGATACGTCGCTCGGCTTGCCGACCGTGTTGACCGGTTTCGACAAGACCTATCTGTCTGCACCACGCTTGTTGCATAGCTTGGCATTGGCTTACGTAATCATCGCGATCCCAGGCCTCTCCGAACTGGCACGCAAGAAGGAAAGCCATCCTTTGGCCAGCCTTGGTCGCCATTCGCTTCCCGTTTTCGTCGCAGGCACCGTGCTCGCAATGGTTGCGCAGGTGTTCAAGCTTTCCCGACCTGACAGCCTTGTGCTCGATACGTTGCTGATTTCCACCGGGATTGCCTTGCAGTTTGCCCTGGCATTCTATCTCGATTGGTACAAAGGGCTCCAAAAGCAGGTTGCGGCGACTGCAAAAGCCCAGAAGGCCAGTGCCGCAAAACCTTCGCAGACCATGCTCCAGCCGGTGATGGTGCGCAGCAAAGATAATCGGCGCTAGATTTTCCGGCGTCGTTCAATAAACCGCTCCGTTTCACGACGGGGCGGTTTGTCGTTTAAGGTCACGCTCGGCAGGTCGATCAGCGGTTACGACTTCGCTCATGCAGGATCTCTACACGGCGCCGGCAAACTGACGTCTTCCCCCGATCAGCTTAACCCTCGTGCCGGTTCCATCGCTTCGATAGTCATCGCGACCGAGGCGACAGGGGACAGCTCTCTTGCTGCCCAGGACCAGGTAATGCGGTGTCAACGCGCTTCGTCTTTCCGGGAACAGGGCTCGGTCGATCAGTCGCCATGCTTGGTGATGATCGGCAAGGCGACCTTCTTTCGGATGAAGGATGGTTGATTGGCGGGATTGCTCGCCGCTCCCATACCGGATTTTGAAGCCCTTCTCGCCATCATCGCTTTTCAGCAAGGCTGCAACCCGTGCCGGATCGCAGCCTTGATATTGTCATCCACGATGGCGCTTGAGAGGTCAGGGTAGCGTGCCTGGGCCTCGGTCAGCTGGGCCGGAAACCACCTGTCGCGCGGGCGCTGCCTATCCTTACGGTTCCGACCACGGGAGGGGCCGCAATGCTTCGCCCTGAAGATCGCAGTGCATCGACGCTCGACGGCTGACGCATGCGGATCCACTTCCTCCGCGCTGAAGAACAAAGCGGCCCGAGCATACCAGATGTCCAAAGAGTATGGGATGGGGACGCTTCCATGCGAGCGGCGCTCCGCACATGCCAAAACGCCCGCCGGGGAAAACCGGCGGGCGTTTTTATAGTCAGTCGGGGAGGATATCAGGCAGCTTCTTCAAGCTGCGCCATTTTGCGAACATCGTCGTCGCTCAGCAGACCACCGGCCCGCAGCAAGCCTGCGAAGCGGCCATTGGTGGACGCCAATTCGTTAAAGCCGCCCATTTCCACGATCTGACCCTGGTCCATGAACAACACCAGATCGGCATCCCGCACGGTCGACAAGCGGTGCGCGATGATGAAGGTGGTGCGATTGGCGCGCAGATCGTCGATCGCCTGCTTCACGCGCTCTTCGGTTTCCACATCCAGCGCACTGGTTGCTTCGTCGAGAACGAGAATAGGCGCGTCCTTGAGGATGGCGCGGGCGATCGCGATGCGCTGGCGCTCGCCGCCCGACAGCTGCGAACCACGCTCGCCAGCTACCGTATCGTAGCCTTCGCTTTTGCCGAGGATGAAATCCTGGGCGGCGGCAGCTTCTGCGGCAGCGTGGATATCGTCATAAGATGCGTCCTCGCGGCCAAGGCGGATATTGTCCTCGATCGAACGGTTCAGCATGCCGGCATCCTGCGAAACAGTCGCAATCGCATGGCGCAGCGAGCGGCGGGTGATGGAACGGCTGTCGACACCGTCAATCAAGACCCTGCCTTCAGTCGGATCATAAACCCGCTGCAGCATGTTGATGAGGGTCGTCTTGCCCGCACCCGTCGGGCCGACAATCGCGACGGTCTGACCTGGCCGAACTTCAAACGAGACGTCATCGAGACCCTTGCGCGAATTCGGGAAACGGAAGTTCACATTGTCGAAGACGATATGACCTTCCACAGTCTCCAGATCCTTCGCACCGCTGGTTTCCTGACGTTCTTCCACAGCGTCTTCGAGCTTGTAGAAGTCCTCAAGCTTGGCGCGAGCCTCGAAAATCTGGTTCACAAACGCATTCAACTGGTCAAGACGACCGATCAGAAGCGTGGCGAAGCCGGTAAAGGCGACAACATCGCCCACACGCATCTCACCTCGGCTCACCAGCCAGGCACCGACGATCAGAACCATCATCATCGAAAGCGTCGAGGCGATACGGTTCAAACCGCTGGCCAGCGCCCACCAGTCGAGAACGGGAAACTGCGCGCGGATCAGGTCGGAGGTGTGGCGGTTGAGTTCGCGCGATTCCGTGCTGGCACGGTTGAAGCTCTGCAACACGCTGACATTGCTGATCGAGTCGCTCACATGCCCGAAAACCTTGGCGTGGTGAACTTCCACGCGCGCCTGGCCTTCTTTCGTACGGCGGGTAACCATGCGACCGATGATGAAGTAAACCGCGCCCAGCACGACCAGCACACCGGACATGCGGTAATCCAGCGTCAGCGCGGTCGGAATAAGCAGCACCAGCGCAACAGCGGTCGCCAGATGCGTGCGCATGAATTCGAGCCATAGGGCAAACAGCGTTTCAACGGCGCGCCACAATGTATGAAGAGAATTAGACGTTCCACGCTGCTGGTGCCAGGCCAGCGGCATTGTCATGACCTTGCCGAAGCTTTCTTCCAGCACTTCCATGCGGCGCTTATGCGCAAACCGCTCCGCGCTGCGGGCAACCACAACACAGGCAACAATATTGAACAGCCCGAAGCCGGCCCACAATGCGAGGTTGCCGAAAAGGTTCTTGCCATCGGTAATGGAATCGATAATGCGACCAAGCAAAATCGGCTCCGCGATAACAACAAGGCCGAGAATGACGTTTGCCAAACAAATGGATGCGACTCTTTTCTTCTGTGAAGCAAGGTAAGAAAGAGCGCGAAAATAAATTTCGACTAAAGACACGAGATATACTCCAGGGCCATGTCTGAATTTGTGCGCCGCAACTTGAGCGACTGTTAAATTACCGACTTGCGCTTAGAGAATGCAGTCGCGGGAACATGGTTGCGAAATCGCAACTATCTTTTTGACTCTGACGTTTTTTTGATCGCGCAACGTAAGCGCCTGATAATCATGGCATTCCGGCTTCGCGGCCGAAGACGTCGAAGTGTAAGGCATCATATCCTTCCCTTAGGGAATGGAACGTGGAACAGTGACCTTCACTTGATGCACTCCAGCGCCTGAATGGCGCATGAACGGTTCATTCAGACGGTTGCCATCGACTGAAATGGATGCTTCCTCACCGCGCTGCACGCGAATATCGTAGGTTGCATCCTTCAGCTTGAGCGTGGCTTCATAGCCATCCCAGCTCGACGGGATCACCGGAGAAATCACGATACGGTCGCCTTCGCGACGGATGCCCAGAATGGCTTCCACAGCCGTGCGGTAAAGCCAACCAGCCGAACCGGTATACCAGGTCCAGCCACCGCGACCGCCCTTGTCTGGCGACGAATAAATATCCGCTGCCACCACATAAGGTTCCACGCGGTAGCGCTCGGCTGCCTGGGCGTCGCGCGAGTGATTGATGGGCAAAAGTTTTTCAAGTGTCCGGTAGGCGGTATCGGCCATGCCGAGCTGTGCATAAGCATAAACCGCCCACGTCGCCGCATGGGTATATTGACCGCCATTTTCCCGCACGCCTGGCGGATAGCTTTTGATGTAGCCCGGCTCCTTCGGCGTTTGCGAGAATGGTGGCGTAAACAGCTTCACGATATCCAGATCGTCATCGACCAGTTGTTTTTCGACCTGTTTCATCGCCAGACGTTGCCGTTCCGGATCACCCAGGCCTGACAACACGCTCCATGATTGGGCGATGGAATCGATGCGGCATTCGTCGCTTTCCTTCGAACCCAGCGGAGACCCATCATCATACGTCGCGCGACGATACCATTCGCCATCCCAACCGGCGGTTTCCAGCGCTGATTTGAGATGCTCAAGATGGGCGCGCCAGGCTTCCACCCGCTTTGCATCTCCGCGCTTTTCCGCAAAAGGAAGGAAATCTGTCAGCGCCTTGCCCAGGAACCAGCCAAGCCAGACGCTCTGGCCTTTGCCATGCTGGCCAACGCCGTTCATCCCGTCGTTCCAGTCGCCGCCCAGCATCAGGGGCAGACCATCGTCGCCGGTCCGCTGGATGCACAAATCCAGACCCCGCGCGCAATGCTCGTAAAGGGTGCCGGTTTCTTCGGAAACCTTGGGGGTAAAGAAGGAATCGTGCTCGCCGTCCTTCAAGGCCTCGCCTTCAATGAACGGTATTTCGACATCAAGCAGCGCCGTGTCGCCGGTGGCCGTGACAAGGCTGTGCGTTCCATAAGCCAGCCAAACGACCCCATCGGAAATCGTTGTGCGCACACCGGCGCCCGTTCGCGGCAGCCACCAGTGCTGAACGTCGCCTTCGCGGAACTGGCGGCTGGCGGCGTTCAAGACTTGATCGCGGGCCAGTTCCGGGTTCTGCAACATCAGCGCAATCGTGTCCTGAAGCTGATCCCGGAAGCCAAAGGCACCGCTTGCCTGATAAAAAGCTGAGCGAGCGCGAATGCGGCAGGCGAGGGCCTGATAAGGCAGCCACGCATTCACCATCGCATCGAAGGACTGATCCGGCGTCTTTACCTGCAACGTGCCCAGAAAGGCGTTCCATTCGGCATCGATGGCGTTCAGCCGCTCGTCGAAATCGATAGCCACATGTTTGTTTTGAAAGTCGCGGGCTTCATCCGGAGAGGTGGCGTCGCCCATGAGGTACAGCAGGGAAACGCTTTCTCCGGCGTTCAAGGTGATGTCGCGTGCCATTGCAGCACAGGGATCGATGCCCGATTCGACCTTGTTGGACAAAGCCTGGCCGGTGACAACCGATTCCGGCGACCAAACCGTTCCGCAACGACCAAGGAACTCGGCGCGGTCAACCGTAACGGACTGGGCGGGTTTGTTGGAGGACAAGAAGGCGCAACGTTCGCCATATTCGAGATTATATGGATTTCTGGCCAAAAGGGTGCCGCTTTCAGGCTCCTGCCAGGATACGATGTTCGGCGCCGTACGGGCACGGTTTTGCCCCAGCACCCATTCGACATAGGCGTAAATGCGGAGTGATTTTGGCCCGCTGCTTTTGTTGTGAAGCGTCAAGCGCGAGATGCGCACCGGATCGGCAGGATCGACGATGTGCGTAAGTTCGGTTTCAAGATCCCCCTGCTGGCTCGCAAAGGTCGAGAAACCCTGACCATGCCTTGCCTCATAAACGGCCTCAGTGTTTCGCACCACGCCGGCGACGGGCGAAAACGTCGTATGGCGATCCAGATCATGAATATAGATCGCTTCGCCGGGACGATTGCTGACCGGGTCGTTCGACCACGGCGTGAGCTGGAAATCGCGGCTGTTGCGGCTCCAGGTGAATGCGGAGCCTTCTGCGGAAACATGGAAGCCGAATTCCGGATTGGCAATCACATTCACCCAAGGCTGCGGCGTCGACGTGCTGCCATCGAGGCGCACGACGTAATCGCGGCCATCGCGGTCAAACCCGCCGAACCCGTTCCAGGATTCAAGATCATTGCCATCCGCCAGTTGTTGCGGGCTGCTTGGCGAACTGTGAACAAGCGCCGCGCGGGAACGGCTGGCCTCCAGCGCTTCGGTTGCCGTGCGGTGGATCGCCCGTTGGGTCGTCTGCTTTTCCGTCAGCGATTTTTCGCTTGATTGCAAAAGGGAGAGTTCGGCAACCTCCGCCCGCTCGATCTGATCGGCAATGGTGCCATGCCGCGCGTGAAGGACGACGCGAGCCGATGCAAGCAAAGTGCGATAGGTCGCTTCATCCATCAAATCGCGCCGCACCGAGAAGATGTGTTGACGCGGGCCCATCTCGTGGCCGCGCGCCCGGCCATTCTCGCAATGCCACTCGATCGCCTGTTGCAGATCCTGGGCGTAGGAAGAGGCCTGTTCGTTGACGATCACCAGATCGACGGTCAAACCACGCGACCGCAGATATTCGTGGACACGCAAAGCCTTGGAAACGATGCCGAGATCCGCCTGATCGCTGATGCGCAAGGCAAAAATCGGGAAATCGCCGGAGATCGACAAAGGCCACAAGGCCGCCTGCGAGCCCATGCCGGATGATATCGCGTCAGGTGGCGTGCGAATAACGGGGCTTGGGAACAGCAAATAGCGGGCAAGCCGCTGCACATTGGCCGCTTCGGCAAGTGTCAGGCCGCAATGGCGCGTTTGCACCTGGCTATGCGTCCAGTTCATCATGCTTTGGCGGTTGAAGCTTTCGGCGTGATCGAGGCGATCAATGGCTTCTTCGACCTCGTCGCGCGTCGGCGCAACGATTGTCCAGAAGGTGACGGCCGCTTTCTTCCTCGCCGGAACGCGGACCCGGGTGCGCAGCGACATCACCGGATCGAGCGTGAAGCCCTCGCTGCCCGTCAGTTTCGCGTCGGGGTCGAGAGCTGCGGGATTATCGATCGTGCGACCGCGTCCAATGAATGCGCGCCGGTCGGTTTCGGCCTGCGTTTCGCGCAAGCCGCCGCCAGGTGTGGTCACGAAATGCGCAAGTGTCAGTTCTACATCCGACGCCGCACGCTTACGGCGCGTTGCGAAAATCGTCCCGCTTGCCGGATCGATTTCGGTTTCCACGAACATCTTGGAGAAAGCCGGATGCGTGTTGTCGGAAATCTCCGAAGACAGCACGATTTCCCCATAAGACGTGAGTTCGATCGTCCGTTCGCTATCGCTTTCATTGTAGATCGTCACACGGCGGGCTTCGCCTTCACCTTCGGTAACGGTGATGACCTCGACTTCGGTCAGGATACCGCCCACGCGCTTGGTGAAGACGGATTTGTCATTTGCAAAAATGACGCGTGTTTCTTCTTCGGGCGCACGTTTGGGTTCGGCGGTCGCAGACCACCAGGCATTGTCGTCGCAATCGCGTATGAAGAGGAACGATCCCGAGCGATCTTCAGACGCGTCGCCTGTCCAGCGCGTGACGGCAAGATCGTTGAAGCGGCTGTAGCCTGTGCCGCTCGCCGTCGTCATCACGAAGTAATGGCCGTTGGACAAAAGATTGGTGGATACGACCCCGCCGAGCGGATTTTCGATCAGGCGCGTATCGGGCGTCAGTTCCTCGCCGCCGGTCGCAGGCTGTTCGGACGCTTCGGTGCGAACCGTTGTCAACGGCACGGCGCGCGGAGCCTTTTCCTGCAAGAGGAGTTCGGCAGCTTCGATCACCGGATCGGAGTGGAAACGGTCGCGCATCCGGCCTTCGAACACCACATTGGCCACCGAAACCACGGACATGCCCTGATGGTGGGCCATGTAGTTATGCACCACCGCATGCTCCGCGCCTTCGGGCACGCGAGACGGAGTGAAATCAATCGCGTCGTAATAGCCGTAGTGCCCCAGCCCGCCGATACTGGCCAGGCGTTGGAGGTTGCGCGCGGCCTCATGCGGCTTGAACTGCGCGGCCAGCACGGTGGCATAAGGCGCGATCACCGTATTGTTGGCCAGGCCACGCTTGAGACCAAGCCCCGGCACGCCGAAATTCGTATATTGATAGGTCATCTCGCGGTCGCGCGCATGGAATGCGGCTTCCGAAATACCCCACGGAATACCCTTGGAGCGGGCATAGCTGATTTGCTTGCGAATGATCAGATTGTTCGTCTGGTTCAAAAGTCCGCCTTGCGGCTCCTTCATCACCAGAGGCGGCATCAGATATTCGAACATCGAGCCCGACCACGACATCAGCGCGCTGCTGACGCCGATTTCCGTTACGGGACGCCCAAGCCGGAACCAGTGTTCGGTTGGCAGATCGCCCTTGGCGATGGCGAACAAGCTCGTCAAGCGAGCTTCCGATGCCAATAGATCGTAGCAGGATTCATCCAGTTGATGCGTATCGGCCCGGTAACCGATCGACAGCAGCTTGCGCTCTTCGCGGTAAAGGAAGCCGAATTCCATCTCGAACGCATACAAGCGCGCCCGGTCGTGCAGATCCTGGAATTTTTCACGCAGCGCGGCCACGCCGGCTTCGTCGGTATGCGCATCCGAAACATGCGATTCGCAGGTCGCGGCCAGTTTTGCGGCCCAGATCTGCAACTCGTCGGAAGCGGGCGACTGGATTTCCGCATGAATCGAGCCTGCGAGCTTGCGGATTTCGCCTGCAAGGACGGCGAGATTGATGGTGCGGATGGACGCTGTGTCGGGCTCGCTTTGCAAAGTGGCTACGGCGCGGCGCATGCCGGTGATGCGATCCGCCAGGCGCTGTCGCAGCGGGCGCAAAGCGCGGCGGTCATCGGGCAGGGCCGTCAGCGTTTCGCTCAAAATGTCGGTGACGTCGACGACACCGTCGAAATCGCCTTGCAGATAGGCTGCGGGCGCTTCACTCCATTCCACGCAGGCGCGGGCAACCGCAATCAGATGCCCCGCGAGATTGCCGCTGTCGACGGCAGACACGTAAAGCGGCAACAAGGGCTGAAGCGACTGGGTATCATACCAATTGTAAAGGTGACCGCGGAACCGCTGCATGTTCTCGATCGTGGCCAGGGTCTGCTCGATGCGTTCGGCGGTTTGCGACAGGCTGATCCAGCCGAAATCGCGCGCCGAAACCGTCGACAAAAGATAAACGCCGATATTGGTCGGCGACGTCCGGTGCGCGACCACATGGGTTGGCGTTTCCTGGAAATTGTCCGGCGGCAGGAAATTGTCGTTCGAGGTCACGAAGGTTTCGAAATAATGCCAGGTGCGCCGCGCAACGAGCCGCAAGGCCTGACCATCCGCCGGCGCCACGTTCAAACGGTCTTCCGTCTGCGCCGATCGGCTGATGAACCAGGCAAAGGCAGGTGAGCCAATCCAGAAAAGTGCGAAAAGGGCCCCCAGATAAGCACCTGTCGAATGGGCGATTGTGGGGATGGCAACGCCGATCAACGCAATCACAATCGCGCCGTGCATGTCGGCATAGGTGCCGGCCAGATCGTTGCCGCCTTTTGAAGCCTGCGAAGCCGTACGCCATTCCAGCAGATAGCGCTTGCTCACATACATTCGATAAAGCGTTCGCACGATCGCATCGCCCATCAGCCAGGCCGAATGGGCGATCAATACGACCTTCAATACGACATGCGCTGTGGCATAGGCTGCGTCGCGCAGGAAATTGTTGAAATGCGCACGCAGGCTGACATCGGAACTGCGTGGAAACAGAGAATCGACGACTTCGAACGTCTGGGCGAGGAAGAGCGTCAGGATCAGCAAAGCCTGCCATTGGACGGCGAAGCTGAATGGCAGCATGGTCCAGCCTGCGACGGAGGCAAGCACCCAGAAGATCGGCGTCAGGGAACGCCGGAGGTTGTCGACCATTTTCCAGCGCGAAAGCGCAGGAATGCCGGAATTTGGATCAAACAGATAGGGCAGGAGCTGCCAGTCACCACGCGCCCAGCGATGCTGACGCGATGCGTCGGTCGAATAGCGGGTCGGATAATCCTCGATCAGTTCAACATCGCTGGCGAGCTGCGCGCCGGCGAGCGAGCCTTCCAGAAGGTCGTGGCTGAGAACTGAGTTTTCGGCAATTCGGCCCTTCCAGGCCGTTTCCACGGCGTCGATATGATAAAGGCCCTTGCCGGTGAATGTCCCGCTTTGGAACTCATCCTGATAAAGATCGGAAACGGCGAAAACATAAGGGTCCAGGCCGCGATTGGATGAAAAAACGCGCTGGAAGAATGAAGCCTCGTCACCAGTCGTCAGCGACGGTGTAACGCGCGGTTGCAGGATTGCCGTGCCCTGAACCACGACACCCGTCTTCGGATCGTTCACCGGCCGGTTCAACGGATGGTGCATCTTGCCGACAAGGCGCGTGACCGCCTCGCGTGTCATGCGCGTATCTGCGTCAAGCGTCATGACATATTTGACGCCTTGCGGCAAAGGCATATCCGGCGTCATGAATGTTGTGTCGTCGTCGCCGCGCAGCAGAAGATTCAGCTCGTGCAGCTTGCCGCGTTTGCGCTCCCAGCCCATCCATACGCCCTGGGCTTCGTTCCAAAGCCGGCGACGATGGAGAACGTGAAAACGAGCGGTTTCGCCGCGCGGGTAACGCGCGTTGAGCGCCTTGATCTCGGCGCGCGCGTAATCGAGAAGCTCCTGATCGCCTTCGGCGATTTCCGCCTTGCTATCCGTCCAGTCCGTCAAAAGCGCAAAGGTCAGCGCGCCCTTCATGTCGGCCAGAAAATGGACCTCAAGATTGCGCACGCTCTCGTCGACATCGTCGCGCGAACCGATCAGCGCGGGAACCACCACGAGCGTGCTTGCTTCTTCCGGAACGCCGTTTTCGAACTCGTAGCCGATGAGGCGAGACGGCCTGAGAAAAAGCAGCGACAATGTGTTGTAAAGGCCCACCGCGCCTTCAAGCGCGGGGAACGTGAACAGCAGTACCAAAACGGTGATGATCGTCGAGTTTGCACCCAGACCCGACAGCGCCAGTCCGACGGCCAGAAGCAGAAGCCCGCTGAGAGCAATGACGGGAACGGCGATCGCAAGCCAGCCGGCGCGACGCCACACGCGAAAAAAGCGCTCGCGGAAGGTCGGCTTGTAGCCGATCTCCCGTTCGAAAACTTCACGTTTGGGTCCGACCAGCACCACGCCGGCATCGCCGTCTTCTGCCGCGTGATGCGCCACGCGCCGTGCAATCTCGACTTCATCGACCTTTGAACGTCGCGACAGCTTCTCGATTGTGCGGCGATATTCATTGCGTGAAGCGAAATCCAGTTGCGAAAAGCGCGGTGTTTCGCGCAACTCGCGATCGACGTAGCTCAGCGCTTCAAACCATTCCTTCCACTCCACATCGTCGATGAGGCGCAGGCTGCGAATGATGTTGCCGGTCGTGACATTGCCGGCGGACAGGGTTTGATGCTCGCCATGGATCGTCGCATCGGCATCGCCGCCGGATTTTTCCAGCTCTGTTTCGAGCCATTGCAGCGCTTCGCTTGCATTGCGCGAGCCATCACGCAATCGATAAAGCAACTGGGTGGCGAAAGTATTGTCCTGCGTGTGCGGCGCCAAAGACTGCAAGGCCTGGGCGCCCGCTTCAAGCGAACCGGAGCCGAGAATCCGATCAGCGACCGTGTTGGCGATCTGGCGCATTTCACGGGCGCGGTCCACACGCACGGCCAAACGGCGCAAATTCTCGATCAGAACATAGCGCAGGATCGAAGGTAGCGCCCACAGTT
>JAFAGL010000025.1 GCA_023422735.1 Pseudomonadota bacterium | reverse complement strand
AAAGCGCGGGCGTCGCCTTCGGGGATTTCCTTCGGACCCCAGCCCTTGTTCTTCCAGCCATCGATCATGTTGGCGAACTGGCGTGCGGGCCAGCGCTTGTCGTCCAGCCCCTCGGCCTGGATGAGCTGCTTGATCAGGCGGATCACATCATCGGTGTCGAGGATGGTGAAGTTGGATTTCAGGCCGGCAAGCTCGGCATGGCGGCGCAGGAGCTTGACGCCGATCGAGTGAAAGGTGCCGAGCCACGGCATGCCTTCGACCGCTTCGCCCACCAGCACGCCGATACGGCTTTTCATTTCGCGCGCGGCCTTGTTTGTGAAGGTCACGGCAAGGATCTGGGAGGGGTAGGCGCGGCCCGTGGCCAGAATATGCGCGATGCGGGTGGTGAGCACGCGGGTCTTGCCCGTACCGGCACCAGCCAGAACGAGCACCGGACCTTCGGTCGTCTCGACAGCCTGTCGCTGTTCGGGGTTCAGGCCACTCAGATAATCGGGGGCACGCGTCTGGCCGCCACGGGCAGCCATGGCGCGCGCGGCGATGCCACCGCCGCTCCGTTCAGGCGGGCGCGGCGTCGGGTCTTCGTCAAAAAACGGCAAATCGTGGGGATCGGACATATCCGGCAATGTAATGATTTCCGGCGGAAGCGCCAGAACTGTGTTCGCGATTAGTTCTGGCTTGCTTCCTGGGAAGCAATGCGGCGGTCGGTCATGTTCAGCCGTCCGGCCGAAATTTCTGCGGTCAGCTTGCGCATGAACGGGTTGTCGGCCGTGCGCTCTTCGAGTTCCTGCATGCGGTTCATGGCGATGAGGGAAAGCAGGTCGGTGCGCACGGCGCTGCTTGGATCGCGCGGCAAGGCGTCGACCTGTTGCACGAGATCCGCCGAAGTGCCGTGGCGCGCGAGCGCCTGCGGGTCGAGCTCGGCGCCAGCTTCAACAAAAGCATAGATGCCGGTGCCCTTGCGCGGGAAGGGATAGGTCGCGAGCGCGACATCGGTGACGCCAGGCAGGGCGCTGAGCTGGTCGCGAATGGCCGCGCCCTCATTGTCGATGCGGTCGCCCGTGCCTTCGCCATCCGACCAGTTGAAGATGCCACGGGTGACGAGGTTGTAAACGCGCTTGCCGGTCGCCATCCAGATGCGCGAGGGTAGCGAGCGGCGCGCAAGCAGGCGCTTGCCGGTGGGGGTGAGGAGTTCGGGGGCGAAAGCGCGCTTCTGTTTCAGAAGATGGCGGAAATCTTCATAAGCCATCGTGTGGAAAAGCGATCCACGGCGGCGATGGCGCGACGCAAGCTGGAAGTCGATGACGGCGGCATGGCCGTCAGGCGTCATCAGCCAGTTCTGCGGCTTGGCAAGGTCGTTATGCGTGATGCCGGCGCGGCGCATATTGCGCAACAGCACGGCGGCATCGCGATAAAACCCGGCATGGGACGGGCGGGCCAGATGCAGCGGCGTGCCTTCGCTCCATGAACGGTAAAGGCCATCCTTGTCTGTCCAAAGAAGCTGCGGCGTGCCGGGCAGGCCGCGCACGGCCTTCAGCGCGCGGATTTCGCGCTTCGCCAGAATCCAGGCGAGCGGCTTCGACCACCACGGCGCCGCCGACACGATGCGGCGAATAACCGGCGTGGCGGGATCTTCCGCAAGATGCCCCTTATGGGTCTCGGAAAAGACGTCCCGCTTCAAAACGGTATCGGATACGAAAGTCTGCATTGCGCCTCGGTCAATCTTGCCCGTCTTTAGCGAGGCAAGCGCGGCTGCACAACGCCAAGCCGCGCGGGAACCGCAAGCGATGCTGGTTCATTGCTTCTTTAAGGGGAATAAATATCGATAAAGAAGGGCGAAACATGAGCGAAAACCCACTCAGTCATGTTTTTCAACGCAATTGCAAACCAGGTATTCCAAATAGCGACCTGCCGCTTCTTGTGTGGAAAAATCGTTTGCCCGAAGCCGCGCGCGGCGGTGAAGCAGCCCGCCGGCTTTTTGAAGAGAATGGCTGGACGGGAACCTGGATCTATACGGTGTATCCATTCTGGCATTTTCACACGAAAGGCCATGAAGTGCTGGCCTGTGTTGCCGGTCATGCCGAAATCGGCTTCGGCGGCGAGAGCGGCGTAACCCTTGAAATCACTGTCGGCGATGTTTGCGTGGTGCCCGCCGGGGTCGGCCACAAGCGGGTGAATGCTTCAAGTGATTTCCGCATGGCAGGAGGATATCCGCCGGGACAGGAAGGAGATATTATATCCCCCGGCGATCTTGACGACGAGACGATCGAACGGGCGCTCGCGCAGGTTGAATTGCCGCAAACCGACCCGGTCACGGGTGAGGGCTGGTCTTCCGCCAGCTCGTTTAAAGAGGAATGACGCGAGGATGAGCGAGTTTTCGCAGATTGGGTTGGCTTACGGGGCATTTACCCTGGGTATGCTGAGCCCCGGACCCAATGTCCTGGCCGTGATCGGCACGTCGATGTCGGTTGACAGGCGGGCTGGCTCGGCCTTGGCGCTTGGGATTTCCGCCGGCTCTTTCTTGTGGGCGCTGATGACCGCGGTCGGGCTGACGGCACTCATTTCCGCTTACGCTTCCGTCTTGACGATCATCAAGATTGCCGGCGGGCTTTATCTCCTTTGGCTGGCTTACAAGGCCTTTCGTTCCGCACTTTCTCCGGTCGACAAAATTCCTTTGCCAGTGCCCGGCGACAGAAGGCTGCTGGCCTTTTTCCTGCGCGGTCTCACGGTGCAGATGACAAACCCGAAGGCGGCGCTGGTGTGGATTGCGATCATGTCTCTGGGCCTCGGCCATTCGGCGACGTGGTTGACAGCGCTGGCGATCGTGGCGGGAACAACATTGATATCCGTGATTGGACATCAGGCCTACGCTCTGGCTTTTTCCACGCGATCAGTGGTCGCTGTTTATCGGCGCGCGCGCCGGTGGATCGATGCAGCACTCGGCACGTTCTTTGCGCTGGCGGGGCTGAAACTACTGACAAGCCGGCTGTGATCTGGCGCAAGGAGGATCAATCCGGATGATCGTCGTCCATCACCTCAACAATTCGCGCTCACAGCGCATCCTGTGGATGCTCGAAGAGCTTGAGCTTCCTTATGAGATCAAGCACTACCAGCGCTTGCCCAGCATGATGGCGCCGCCGGAACTGACGGCGATCCACCCGCTCGGAAAATCGCCCGTGCTTGAGGATGACGGGAGAATCATCGTCGAAAGCGGGGCGATCGTCGAATATCTTGCCGCAAAGTCCGGCAAGCTCGGTGCGCCTGACGATGAAATGGGCGCGCTCGCCTACCGCCAGTTCCTGCATTATGCGGAAGGCTCGATGATGCCACCCCTGCTTTTGAAGCTGGTTTTGAGCAAGATTCCCATTATGGGCAAGATTGCCATGAAGCGCATTCAACCCATGATCGACGTGCATCTCGATTACGTAGAATCGGTTCTTAAACAACGGCAATGGTTCGCCGGCGACGATATGACCGGTGCCGACATCATGATGAGCTTTCCGCTTGAAGCCGCCCGTGCGCGAGCCGGGCTGGACCGAAGCCGCCCGAAAACAATCGCCTGGCTCACCAAAATCCAGTCCCGCCCCGCCTATAAACGTGCCCTGAAACAGGGCGGGCCATACGACTACGCCTGATTGCGGTCAGCTTTTGCGCTTGATGCCGATCGTGCGGCCGGCCCGCTCGGGATGCGGAAGCTGCGCATGGGCGGATTTCATGGCCTCGATGCTGGCCATGATGTCGGCCGGGAAGGGCGTGACCTTCGGGCCTGCCATGTCGACATGCAGCGTCAGGCTTTCAGAGGTCGCGGCCAGCCAGCCATCGCTATGATGGATCTCCTGAAAAACATGCAGGCGTTTTTCGTCGGCATCGAGGATCTGGGTGGAAACGGTGACCTCCGCGCCCAGATGCAATTCCTTCACGTAACAGATGTGCACTTCGGCGGTGTATGTCGTCAGCTTGCGTGACGCCGCATAAGTCGCGCCGATGCCCAGCACATCCCACGCCTGATCGAGACCGCGATCGAACAGGACGTTGTAATAAGCCATGTTGAGGTGGCCATTATAATCGATCCAGTCCTTTTCGAGGCTGAGCGGTCTGGAAATGAAGGGGGCGGAATCCGGCATAAGCAATCTCCTCAAGATACCTCAGGAAAAATCGGTGCGTGTGTTCCCGATAAACGATAGAAGGCGCATCATGAAGATGCCCGTTGCTTCAGGGCGGGTTGGTGGACAGATGGGGAATGATCCATGGCTTTGAAGGATGCTGTTGCAGCGCTACGCAATGAAGAGGGGATAGCTGTTGTCGTCGCCGCGCTGAAAGAGCGTTTCAGTGATCGCATGCAGACCGGCCAGGCCTTTCGCGAGCAGCACGGCCACAACACCACCTATCTGCCAAACCAGGCGCCGGACGCCGTGGTCTGGCCCGAAAGCACGGAAGAAGTCAGCGAGATCGTGAAGCTTTGCGCGGCAAACCGCGTGCCGGTGGTTCCCTTCGGCGTCGGCTCGTCGCTGGAAGGCCAGGTCAATGCGCCGGCTGGCGGCATTTCGCTCGACATGGCCCGCATGAACCAGGTTCTGTCGGTCAATGCCGACGATCTCGACGTCACGATCCAGCCCGGCCTGACCCGCGAGGAACTGAATGTTCATTTGCGCGACACCGGCCTGTTCTTCCCAATCGACCCGGGTGCGAATGCAACCCTTGGCGGCATGGCGGCCACCCGCGCTTCCGGCACCAATGCCGTGCGCTACGGCACGATGCGCGACAATGTTCTGGCGCTTGAAGTGGTCATGCCCGACGGCTCCATCGTCAAGACTGCGCAGCGGGCGCGGAAAAGCTCGACCGGCTATGACCTGACGCGGCTCCTCGTGGGTTCGGAAGGCACGCTCGGCGTCATTACATCGCTGACGCTGAAGCTTTACGGCATTCCGCAGGCGATTTCGGGCGGCATCTGCACCTTCCCGACATTGGACGCTGCCTGCCAGGCGGTTATCATGACGGTCCAGATGGGCATTCCAGTGGCGCGTATCGAACTGGTGAATGCGTTGCAGATGCAGGCGATCAACCGCTACAACAAGACCGACTACCCCGAAAGCCCCTGTCTTTTCCTTGAATTCCACGGCTCGGAAACAGGCGTTGCCGAGCAGGCCGAGCTGTTTGGCGAGATCGCAGCTGAACTCGAAGGCGGACCGTTTCGCTGGACGAAGGTGGCAGAAGAGCGCGCCCAGCTTTGGAAGGCGCGGCACAATGCCTATCACGCAGCCGAAGCGCTGGCGCCGGAAAAGAAGGCGCTTTCGACCGATGCCTGCGTGCCCATTTCGCGTCTAGCCGATTGCATTGCCGAAACCGAGAAGGACATCGAGGAAAGCGGTCTGATCGCGCCGATCGTCGGCCATGCGGGTGACGGCAATTTCCACACGCTGGTGCTGATCGACATGAACGATCCGGCGGAGATCGAGCGCGCGGAAGGCTTCATCGAACGGCTGGCGCGGCGGGCGATCGCCATGGACGGCACGATCACGGGCGAGCATGGCATCGGCCAGGGCAAGATGGCCTATCTGCGCGAGGAACTAGGCCATGGCGTCGACGTGATGAAGTCGATCAAACTGGCACTCGACCCGCAGAATATCATGAATCCGGGCAAGCTCTTACCGGCATAAGCTCAGACGACGATTCACCTGCCTCAGGTTGTGCTGCATGGAGCGCTTCATGAGTAAGGTGAATTTTGCTGCAGCTTCAACTCTGTGGCAAACTTTTCTAGACTTGGCGAATCCACCCCGCGAATCCACCCCATGGCCCGACCAAGCTTGTCGCGCCAAGCTCGGAGCAGATAACTGGCCCGCTTGTTTGTCATCGTCGGAAGCCTCGTCGTCCTTTTGCTGACGGCGGCGCTGGTGGGTCCGTATTTCATCGACTGGTCGAATTATCGCGCCCAGTTCGAAGCCGAAGCCAGCCGTGTTCTCGGCCGGCAGGTGACGGTGCGCGGGGCGGCAAGCGCGCGGCTTCTGCCTTTCCCATCCGTGACATTTTCCGACGTGCAGGTGGCGGGTGCGCAGCCCGGACAAACCGTGATGACGGCGGACAAGTTTTCCATGGATGCCGAACTCGCGCCGTTGATGTCGGGCGAGTTCCGGATCTTCGATATGCGGCTGGAACATCCGCATATGGTCATCACCATCGATCAAGATGGCACGCTCGATTGGGCCGTGCGCCCGCAAACCTATTTCGATGCGCGCCAGATTTCGGTGGAAGCGCTGACGATCAGCGACGGGCAGATCGATCTGGTGCAGAAAGCCAGCGGACGCCGCCATTCGATGACGGATCTGAACGCGAAGCTTTCCGCCCGGACGCTGGCGGGACCATGGCGCATGGACGGCACGATGAAACTCGACGGGCTGGATGCGACGCTTGGCGTTTCGACCGGAACAGTCGATGATGCCGGGAGCCTGCGCCTGCGCGTTTCCGGAGGGCCGGACGCTTACGCGCTTTCCTTCGATCTCGACGGCAATTTGCGCTTCCAGGACAAGCGTCCGCTTTATGATGGCACGCTGCATCTGAACGCCAGCAATGCCAGACCGCAGCTTGCGCCAAGCGATGCGGGCAAGGCTGATGGGGAGGGGCAACCGCGGCAAACAGCGCCTGTACCCGATTACCGCGTATCGGGTGCCTTTTCACTGTCAAGCGACAAGCTTGCCCTGACCGAGGCGCGTTTGGAAACCGGGCCTCTCGATGCGCCTTATACCGCAGATGGCACTGCCGAACTCAGTTTTGGCAGCGAACCGCGCTTTTCCATCCGGGCCGATGGGGCACAGGTGCGTTTCGACGAAGCTCTGGGCGGAGAAGACGCGTCCGGCGTCACGCTCGAACAGCGCATCAATGCTCTCGAAAACGTTCTCGGAGCCCTGCCGCGACCGACCATTCCCGGGACCGTCGAGGTTAATCTTCCAGCCATTGTGGCGGGAGACACAACGATCCGCGACGTGCAGCTTTCGGCTCAACCGGCGCCTGAGGGCTGGCAACTCGAAAATTTTGCCGCCAGCCTGCCGGGCCGCACACGCCTCGAAAGCAAAGGCCTGTTGCGTACAGGTTCGAATTTCGGGTTTTCGGGACGATTGCTGCTGGCTGTTTCACAGCCTTCGGGCTTTGCGGCCTGGTTGTCGAAGGATGTGAACGAGGCGATCCGCCGCTTGCCCGCCGCCGGTTTTGACGCGCAGGTGGAAATTGGCCGCGAAGGGCAAGCGCTGAACGATCTGGAACTGCAACTGGGCGACGCGCGCTTTCGTGGCACGATTGTTCGCACCCAGCCAGAGACTGCGCGACCTTCCATGAATGTGGCGTTGAACGGCGACGCTCTGGACGTCGAAGGACTGGCAGCCTTCGCTTCGATTTTCGTCAGCGATCAGGGACACACGCGGCTTTCCGATCACGACCTCGATTTCCAGATCAAGGCCGGGCCTGTTCGCGCGACGGGACTTGTTGCCGATACGCTCGACACCGCCTTGAGGTTGCGCGGCGAACGCCTTGAAATCGACCGGCTTTCGGTGACCGGTCTAGCTGGCGCGAGCATCAGCGCGACGGGCAGCCTCGACAATCTTGGCAGTGCGCCGACGGGCGATCTCGACGCTTCGGTGGTTTCAACCGATCTCGAACCATTGATCAATGCGCTCAACGCGCGTTATCCGAATAGCCCGATCCTGCGTTCGCTTGCAAAGCGTGCCGCGCTTTATCCCGGCTTGTTTTCCGATACGCGGCTCGATGTCGTCGCCAGCGCGGCAGGATCCGATACCCGCGCAAGGGGATTGGCGCTGAGCGCGCAGGGAACAAGCGGCGGCACGACCTTGCAACTCACCGCAAGCAGCGACGATCTTTCGAATGTCCCAGCCGAGATGCCGGTCAAGATTGCCTTCGACGCTTCCAACGAGGATGGCGCGGCGCTGCTTGGCCTGCTTGGCATGCCGACCTTGCCGCTCGGGCTTCTTGAGCGGGCCGAAATGTCCGTCATGCTCGATGGCTCATTGGCGAAGGGTTTGAAAACCGTTGCCAGCCTGCATGGCGAGGATATTGACGGCGGCTTCGATGGACGGATTTCGCGCGGCAAGGCGGGTCTTGTAGCCAGAGGAAGCGCGCGGCTTTCAGCAGGGGATATCGAGCCGTGGCTGATGACCACCGGGCTTGGCATTCCGGGATTGGGGTTCGGCACGCCGATCGGGCTTGCCGGAACATTCACTTTTGACGGTGGCGCAATCTCGTCGTCGCTGGAAGGCTCGTGGAACGACAGCGCCGTTTCGGGGGAACTGATCGCCACGCTGCGCAATGATCGTCCCCATCTGGCCGGGACGCTTTCGACCGATCGCGTTGATCTGTCTGATGCGGCAGCGCTTGTTTTAGGGCCTGAAAGCCTTGCTGGAGCCGGTGATGGCGGTTGGTCACGCCAGCCTTTCGCGACCGCAAGCAATCTGCCGTTCACGCTCGACATGAAGCTCGACGCGAACAGTCTTCAGATCGGCCCGAGCGTGACAATCGACAAGGCTTCGCTTAATCTGGATCTCGATCAGGATGGTTTGCGGATCAGCGATCTTGCCGGGGATTTGTGGGGCGGCAAACTCGCCAAAGGGCTGGGATCACTGCAAAACAATGCTGGAACTGCGCTGTTTTCCGCGCAATTCGAGCTTGCCAACGCGCTCCTTGAAGAACTGAGCGATTATCAGGCCATCAAGGGACGCGCCATGGTCGGATTGACGGTCAGCGCCAGCGGCAAATCGGTGGATGCGCTGGCTTCCGCCCTGTCCGGCTCGGGCAGTTTGCGCTTGAACGATCTGCAAGTTGCCGGGCTCAATCCAAATGCGCTTCCAGCCCTGATAACCGAAGCCGATCAGATCGGGCGCGAGATAGACAATCAGAAGGTGGCGCAGTTTGCACCGCAACTGATTTCGCAAGGAGCGATGTCGCTTGGCAGCGCTGAGGTGGCGTTCAGCGTCGCCAATGGCGTTATGCGCTTTCCGTTGACCCAGTTCGATACCGGTTCTGCGAAGCTGGCAGGGGAGCTTGCCGTCGATCTGGGCGAAGAGGCGCTTTCGGGACGCGCGACGCTGAGCTATCCGGCTGGCGAAGACGCGTTGGCAGGATCGGAGCCTTCCGTTGCATTGAGTTTCGAGGGGCCGCTCGCTTCACCGCAAATGCGGATGGACACCACCGCGATCGGACAATTTCTGACGCAGCGCGCGCTGGAAATCGAACAAGCGCGCGTGGAAGCCATGCAGGCGCAATTGCTGGAACAACAAAGGCTGCGGCGCGAAACGCGTTATTATGAGGCGCTTCAGCAGCAACGGTTGGAAGACGCGCGCCGGAAAGCCGAGGAAGACGCCCGGCGTGCTGCCGAAGCCGCGCAAGCCGCTGCCGAAGCCGCGCAACGAGAAAGAGAGCGCGCCGCCGCCGCTGAAGCCTTGCGCCTTGAAGCTGAGCGCGCCACCCGTGAGGCCGAAGAAGCAGAACAACAGGCTATCGAGCGTGCAGCGCGCGAAGCGCAGCAAAGCCAACCCCGAACCGAACCGCGACAGCAAGCGCCCGCAGCAAGTTCGGGAACCGGCGTGAACCCTTTCGAGATGCAGTTCGACGTTCCCGAGCCTCAGGATCTTCAACCCTTGCCGCAACCCAGCGCGCCAGGTGGCGGAGGATCCTTACCGGGTGTGTTTGACACATCGCCAGGCGGATAAGACCAAGGCAACCGGGACCAAAACTCATGAGAGAAACGCAAAAAGGCAACGATTTATCGTTTGAGATCGCCTGGCCATCGGTTCTCACCGTGGCAGGGGTCCTTGTAGTGTTTGCACTTGGTGTTCGCATTCCGCTGCCGGGGCTCGATTACAACGCGCTGTTGCCGCTCCTTGAAGGTGGAAGCAAGGCAATGATGTCGCGGCTTTCCGTATTCGCGCTCGGCACGATGCCGCTTCTGACTGTTCTGGTGCATGTGGAGTTGCTGCGCCTGATCGTGCCTCCTTTCGCACGCTGGCAGGCAAAATCCGAAATCAACGCGCGTCGCGTGACGATTGCCGTTCGCGTGCTCGCTTTGCTGATCGCCGCCCTGCAAGGCTATGGTATTGCACACGCCATCGAGATGTCGGGACTGGGGCAAACCGGCGGTGGGTCGTTTACCTTGACCACGATTGCCTGTTTCATGGCGAGTACCGCCGTTGTCATCTGGCTTGCCGAAACGATCTGCCTGCCTTGGGGGATCAGCGGGTTCTGGCTCCTGATGGGCGTTTCGCTGGCGACTTCCTTGCCGGGAGAGCTGTTTTACAGTCTTCAAGATCTGCGGAACGGTGGCATGGCGATGTCCAGCCTGCTCGTGATGCTGATTTTCCTGGGCATTTCCGTCGTGCTGGTGGTTTTCGCAAATCTTTTGCTGCGCCGGTTTTCGAGCGACCCGTCCTTCACCGATGGCCCACCATGGGCGATGCTCTTATGGCCGCCGTTTCTGGCAGGTACCGCAGGCGGTTATCTGATTGTCCTGCCGGCGATCTTCGTCAGCAGCTTTTTGCAAAACCAGGCGGCGATCGAACTTGTTGTTCGCGGGTTGATCGCTGTGCTGATCCCGGTTTTCGTGCTGCTTTACGCCCGCATGTACGGGCTTTTACAGCGGCCGAAAATTCAGCCGGTTCTCGCGGCGCTGATGGCGGCCCAACTATTCGTTTCGCTGGGTGCCGGTCTTATCAGCCAGATCACCAGGGTGCCGATCACGCTCGATGGCCGCTTGCTGATCGTGATGATCAGCGTTTTGATGACGCTCGGCTTCGTGCGCTTCGCCAGATAACGGGCCAGCGCGCTGCGTATTCACCGCTCGTATGGGGTGATCTTGATACCAGCTTGATGAAAGAAACGAGCCACCGCGTTGATTGGAGTTGAAGGCGCGACCGATTCGTGGCTTGGCTCATTCCATGTCCCATGACGATTCCTTGCGCGGCGGCACTTCCCAGGACGCCGACATCACCCTGATCGATGCAGAAGCCGACACGGCGCCGACGCCTTCGGTGCCGTCCGCATCTTCACCGTTGGCCCGGTTCCTGCTGGGGCTGAGCCTGGTTCTGATCGCGGCCAACCTGCGGCCGGTCTTTTCCAGCCTTTCCGCTATTTTGGCAGAAGTGGTGGAGGGGGCCGGGCTTTCGACTGCAAGCGCCAGCATTTTGACGACGCTGCCGGTTGTTTGTCTTGGCGTGTTCGCGCCGATCGCGCCGCGTTTGGCGCAGCGGCTGGGAACGGAGCGCGTTCTGCTTATGGCGCTTCTGGTTCTGGCTTTGGGAACCGGCCTGCGCGGATTGGGCGCGCCGCCCGCACTTTTTCTGGGAACTGTCTTCGCCGGTGCGGCGATTGCGGTCAGCAACGTGCTGTTGCCGGGACTGGTCAAACGCGACTTCCCCGACCGCGCAGCCATGCTGACGGGGCTTTATACGATGGCGCTATGCGCCGGTGCCGCTGCTGCCGC
>JAFAGL010000015.1 GCA_023422735.1 Pseudomonadota bacterium | reverse complement strand
TTCGGGTTCGCCGAGATCCCGACCGACAAGAACGATCATTTCGTTGGGCAAACGTAGAACGAGTGCGGTCGCCATGTGAATCGGCAGGCTGGGATCGGCTTCGATTGTTGCATCCTGGCCGTAATTTCGGCCGCGTCGCGCGGCTTCCGGCTCGCCGTAGCGCTGATAAGTGAAGGGGGATGGGGTCCAGCCCGAACCATCCAGAACGCCTGGTTCGAGGCTTTGGACATTGCCGGCGAGGATGCGGCCTTGCGGGTCCGTAATCAGATAAAGGTTGGCACCCGGCTGGCGCGAGCGCTGGCCGATGACGCGCACGAGCAGCGAAAGCCCGCCACGCTGATAAGCGCGACCGATGCCTGCCATCTCCTCGTTGATGGTTTCCTGGATCTGTCCGGTCAGCATGCGGCCAGACATAGAGGTCATGTAAAAGACCAGCAGAATAGCGCAGGCCGTGAACAACAGGAGATACAGCGCAGAAAGCCGCGCTGCCGTCGTCTTCATCGTGGCGGAAAGCCGCGCCAGCACGTCCTGTCAGCCCGCCTTCAGCATATAGCCCGCACCACGCACCGTATGCAGAACCGGGGTCGCGAACCCTTTTTCGATCTTGCCGCGCAAACGCGACACATGCACGTCGATCACATTGGTTTGGGGATCGAAATGATAATCCCAGACATTCTCAAGAAGCATCGTGCGGGTCACGACCTGCCCCGCGTGACGCATCAGATATTCCAGCAAGCGGAATTCGCGCGGTTGCAAGGTGACTTCCTGCCCGGCGCGCTTGACGATGTGGGACAAACGGTCGAGCTCCAGATCGCCGACGCGGTAGAATGTCTCTACATCCTTTCCACCAACGCGCCGATTGAGGACCTCGATGCGGGCGAGAAGCTCGCTGAAAGCATAGGGTTTGGTGAGATAATCGTCGCCGCCGGCGCGCAAGCCGGTGACCCGGTCGTCGACCTGTCCGAGCGCCGACAGGATCAGCACAGGCGTTTCGTTGCCTTTCGAGCGCAAACCCGCCACGACCGACAGGCCGTCACGCTTCGGCAACATGCGATCAATCACCATGACATCATAGGTGCCATTGTCCGCAAGCAGGAAACCACTATCGCCATCACGTGCGACATGAACCGTGTGCCCCACTTCATCGAGGGCTTTTTCCAGGTAATCCGCAGCTTCGCGGTCGTCTTCGATCACAAGGATTTTCATGCCTCCATTATATGGAAGCGGATCTACAGACTGAAATGATAAATCGTCGTGCATCGCATCTGCCCTCCTCTGAGCGGTCGCGACAAAGGACCGACATTGACACGCCGGTCCTTTGCTTTGGCTTCTCAGCCTTCCTGCGTAGGCAGGGCGACGAAGCGGTTCACGTCATCGCGAGTAACCTGGACGAGGACCTGTTTACGTCCTGCCGAAGCAGCTTCCTTGATCGCGGTTTCGATATCAGCGGAACTGCCGATCTCCCGCGAATTGACGGACACAATCACATCGCCGGGCTCCAGTCCCCGCGTGGCTGCAGCGCTGTCGGGGTCGATCTGTGTGATCACGACACCTTTGCCGTCTTCGGCTGGGGTGACAGTCAAGCCGAAGTCTTCGAGCGTGCTTTCCGGGCTTTCCTGATCGTCGCCATCATCGGGTGACGCAGCGGCGACATTGTCATCCGGCAGGGTCCCGAGTTTCACGTCGATCGTTTCGGACTTGCCGTCGCGCCACAGATCGATTTTCACGTTCTTGCCCGGCTCTGCAGTGCCGATCACCCGAGCCAGTTCGCGTGGAGTGGAAACCGCTTCACCGTCAACGGCGGTGATCACATCACCGTCCTGAACACCGGCCTTGGCAGCAGGACTATCCGGTTGCGCCGCAGCGACAATGGCGCCTTTGGCATTTTCGAGGCCGATCGATTCCGCAATATCCGATGTCACCGGCTGGATCTGAACACCAAGCCAACCGCGCTCGATCGACTTGCCGTCCATAAGCTTGGTGACGACATCCTTCACGGTTGTCGCGGGGATGGCGAAGGCGATGCCGACATTGCCGCCCGACGGCGAGAAGATCGCCGTGTTCACGCCCACGACTTCGCCGTTCACGTTGAAGGCGGGACCGCCGGAATTGCCCCGGTTGACGGCAGCGTCGATCTGCAGAAAATCGTCGTAAGGTCCGGCACCAATATCGCGGCCGCGCGCCGAAACGATGCCAGCCGTAACTGTTCCACCAAGACCGAACGGGTTGCCCACTGCCACGACCCAATCCCCGACTCGGACCTTGGAATCGTCTGCGAAGCCAACGTAAGTGAATTTGCGCTTGTCTGAGTCGACCTTCAGAACCGCAAGATCGGTGCGTGGATCGCGACCGATCAGCTTCGCGTCCAGTTCGGCACCGTCATCCATCTTGACGCTGAAAGCATCGCCGCCTTCGACCACGTGATTGTTGGTGACGAGATAGCCGTCTTCGGAAATAAAGAAGCCGGAACCCTGGGCGACCGGGCGTTCGCTATTGTGGGGGCGATTGCCGCGACGCTCATGGCGGCGGCCATTATCGCGACCGTCAGGACCGCCAAATTCACGGAAAAAGCGCTTCAGCGGGTGATTGTCGGGCAGATCGTCAAATCCTGGAATTTGACCTTCCAAGCTGCGACCGTTGGAAGCCATGGCCGTTTCGGCCTGGCCTTTCACCATGACACTGACAACCGCAGGGCTCACGCGATCAACCACGTCGCCAAAGCCGAAATTCTGGTTCTTGGTTTCGACCCGAACGGCATCCGCCATCGATGGGCCGGTCCCCGCTGTCACCGCGCCAAAGCCCGCGCCGGCAATAATCGCAAGCGATGCGGCGGCCGCGAAAAGGCGCGTGCGAGGGGCGACTCTGGATTTGTTGCTATTCATGGGGCCTCGTCTCCTGGCTGTCGAAACGCGCTTCGCGTTTCCTTGAATGAGGAGATAGGCGCCTGCTCCTTACAGAATACTGTCCGGCGAATGAAACTTTTGTAATGTCTGCGGGAAGATCAATCTTCCTTCAGGATAGCTTCGAGCCGCTCTTCTTCTTCCGCATCGAGGCTTCTGAATTGCGGCTCGACCTTGCGCTTCTGCAAAACCAGAAACACGATGCCGCCCAACAACAGCAGTCCGGGCGCCCCCCACAACAACGCGGTTCGGAAGCCAAGGCGCGGCTTTAACAGAACGAATTCGCCATACCGCGCAACAATGTAGTCAAAGACTTCGCCGTCACTGTCACCAGCGCTCAGTCTTTCACGAACAAGAACGCGCAGATCGCGGGCAAGATCGGCATCGGAATCATCGATCGACTGGTTCTGACAAACAAGACAACGCAACTCGGCAGATATCTCACGAGCCCGGTTTTCCAGTCCAGGGTCGGACAGGACTTCATCCGGCGTAACCGCGAAGGCACCGGTCGAAAGTGATAAAACAAACAGGAGGGAGAGAAACTGCCGGCGCATGGTCATTCCGCCGGGACCATGGCTGAAGCGTCAGGTGTTTTGCGCCGCGAAGGTGCGCCAACCCTTAATCGCCGATCCGAGATCGAAAGACAGCCGCCGATCATCATCAGAAGCGGTCCAAGCCAAATCAGCGTCACCAGCGGCTTCCACCAGATCCGCACGACGATGCCGTTCTCTGCAGTGACATCGCCCAGCGATATATAGGCCTGGCTGAACCACCGCGTCAGAATGCCTGCTTCAGTGGTCGGCATTCGCGTCGCCGTATAAATGCGCTTGGCGGATCTGATCTTACCGACTTCGCGATTGCCGCTGATCAAGGTGAAAATGCCCTGATCCTCGACATAATTAGGCCCATGATAGGGAACAATACGCTCGAACCGCACAATGCGACCTGCCACATCGGCCGTGTCGCCAGGCTTCATGGCCAGGATCTGCTCGCTCTGAAATGCGGTTGTGGCAACAATGCCAAGCAGGGTCACACCCAATCCGAGATGCGCGAGCGCGGCACCATGGGCGGATCGTGGCAAACCGAAAAACCGTCGTTTCAACACCGCCCAATTGACGTTGCCGACGCCGGCTCGCAACGCGATATCCGTCACCGCACCAAGAATGAGCCAAACGGCGAGCCCGATGCCGAGCGCGGCAAAAAGCATCGTGCGATCAACGAAGATCATCACCAGCAAGGTTGCAAGAATGGCGCCTCCGAGCGCCCAGGCGAGCCGCTGGGCTGCCGCATACAAATCCCCGCGTTTCCAGGCAAGCAGTGGACCGAAAGGAACTAGCGCGAGCAAGGGCAGCATCAGCGGGCCGAAAGTCATGTTGAAGAACGGCGCTCCCACGGAAATCTTGCTGCCGCCCAAGGCTTCCACCAGCAATGGGTAAAGCGTCCCGATCAGGACAGTCGCCGTCGCGGTGGTCAAAAACAGATTGTTCAGAACCAGTGCGCCTTCCCGGGAGATGGGTTGGAATATGCCGCCTGCTGTCAGATTTGGCGCACGCCACGCGAATAAGGCCAGTGAACCGCCGACAAACAGCGTCAGAATCGCCAGAATGAAAACCCCACGTTCGGGATCGGTGGCGAAGGCATGAACGCTGGTGAGGACACCGGAACGGACAAGGAAAGTGCCGAGCAAGGACAAGGAAAAGGTCAGGATCGAAAGCAGGACGGTCCAGATCTTCAGCGCCGAGCGCTTTTCCATGACCAGCGCGGAATGCAAAAGTGCCGTGCCTGCAAGCCATGGCATGAAGGACGCGTTTTCAACAGGGTCCCAGAACCAGAAGCCCCCCCACCCAAGCTCGTAGTAAGCCCAGTATGAGCCCATCGCGATGCCGCCTGTCAGGAATATCCAGGCAGCAAGGGTCCACGGCCGAACCCAGCGCGCCCAGGCGGCATCGATGCGGCCATCGATCAACGACGCCACCGCAAAGGAAAAGCTCACGGAAAAGCCGACATATCCGAGGTAAAGGAGTGGCGGATGGATAGCCAGGCCGATGTCTTGCAGGATCGGGTTGAGATCCTGACCCTCGAACGGTGCTGGTGAAAGGCGTGCAAAAGGGTTGGATGTCGCCAGGATGAACAAAAGAAATGCGGTCGTAATCCAGCCCTGCACTGCAAGCACATTGCTTTTCAGGCTTGGGGGGATGTTGCCGGCAAACAATGCCACCAAGGCTGAAAACAGCGTCAGGATCAGCACCCAAAGCAACATCGAGCCTTCATGGTTGCCCCAGGTTCCGGTGATCTTGAACAGCAATGGCTTGGCGGAATGAGAGTTTGCCCAGACATTCTGGACCGAGAAGTCTGAAACGACATAAGACCAGGTCAGAACGGCGAAAGACAGAAGGACCAGCCCAAAACCCACAATGGAAATAGGCCCTGCAATCGCCATCAAACGTGGGTCGCTCGTTCTGGCACCCAAGAGCGGAACGATGGACTGGACCAGCGAAAGCGCCAAAGCCAGCACCAGCGCGAAATGGCCCATCTCAACCATGAGCGCTTATCCTCAATTCGGTTCTTCCTGCCAGACGCCTTTGGACTTCAGCCCGTCAGCAACCTCTTTGGGCATGTAGGTTTCATCATGCTTTGCCAGCACGCTGTCGGCCACGAAAAGGCCGGCACCATCAAATGAGCCTTCCGTCACAACGCCTTGCTCTTCACGAAAAAGGTCTGGCAGAATTCCGGCATAAACCACGGGAATAGCTTTCGCCCCATCCGTGACGGCAAAACGAACCTGTGTTCCCTGCCCGCGTATAACCGAGCCTTTTTCCACCAATCCGCCCAAACGAATTCGTTGCCCAGGCGCCACCACAGCAGTTTGGAGATCTTCCGGCATGTAGAAAAATGACGTGCGCTGTCCGAGTGCGTAAAAGGTCAGACCGGTGGCGACAGCCAGGAAAGCCAGCGCTCCGACGATTACCGACAGACGCTTTTGTTTTCTGGTCATTGGAGGCCTGCTTTCGGCAAGCCGATCGAAACCGCATAGGCTTCCAGTCGCCCTGCTTCGGAACTGGATACACCGAATGCCTCCACCCCACGCAAAAGCGCGTCCCTGGCTTCCTCCGGTTTGTTCAAAACCAGATAAGCGCGGATCAGTCGCTCCCAGCCTTCGCTGTTTTTTGGTTCCGCACGCAGCCGCGCATCAAGACTGGCGACCATGCCTTCGATCATGGCCTTACGCTCATCCGGCGTCATGCTCATGGCGTTGTCGACATCGCTTTCGGTGGGGCCATCAGGCGCTCCGTTTGCCAGTCGCTCCACCGCTTCGCCTGCTGCTACGTGCCACGGCGATTCTGGTGGGAAATCATTCTTCAACCGCAGCCACGCGGCCTTTGCGCCTTCAACATTGCCTTTTTGGGCGTCGCGCAAGGCAAGATAAAAGCGGGCCCTCGCGTCGCCGGGTGATTGCTTCAATGCGCGCTGGAAGGCTTCTGCGGCATCTTGGGAAATCTTGCCCGAAGACTTGGCGACCAGCGCCTCGCCCAACCCGCTTTCCCGTTCTGCGTTCGGCCCGAGCAACTCAACGGCCTTCTGGTAGGCAGTGACCGCATCGTCAATCCGCCCTGAACGGAGATAGATCGGCGCCAGCACAGCCCAGCCATTCCCATCCGCCGGATTGGTTTTGAGATGGGCTTCGGCGCGGGCCACCAATTCCTCGACCGGACTTTCTGCCGGCGATTGTTCCAATCGCGTTTGCAGCGGTGCCGAAGGCAGGTCGGGCGAGCCGATCGCTGCGTAAACACCCCAACTCACCAGCGGGACCGACATGACGGCAAGCAGCGCGACCCAACGTGCAGCTCCCGCCGGCAGCCCGATCCTGTCCAGATCGGACGACTGTGATTTCAGGATACGCCGCGCGATTTCGGTTCGCGCTTGTTCTGCTTCCGCTTTGCCGATCAAACCGCGGGCGAGATCTTTCTCGACCTCGCTCAGCTGGTCCTTGTAGATGGCGAGATCATGGGCGCGCGCATCAGCCAGCGGCCCTGCCTGTCGCGCAAACGGCAACAGCACGCTCAAGCAAGCGATCAGCGTCAAGCCAGCCGTGGCGATCCAGAATAACATGCAGCTGTTTTAAGCCCGGTTGACCCAAGCGCCAACACCGCCAGGGTGCGGCTTTCCGTCTAGGTCAGGTCAGCCTTAAACGAGCGGCGTCCAGCTTCCGTCGGTATTCCGACAGGCCGTTCCGCGCGCGCTTTGTGGCGCGCCATTGACGAAGACGGTGTGATTGTATTGGCGGCAATCTTGCGATCCGACACGATAGGGCTGCGCCGCGACAACCTCGCCGTAATGTCCTGCCCGCTGATTGCGCCAAGTCACCGGCTGGCCGCTGGGCGTATATTCCAGCGCGCGATATTCGGCTTCCAGAGCACTGCGCTTGTCACGCGCATCCAGATTCTTGCCGATCGTTCCGCCCACAAGGCCGCCAGCCATCGCTTCGAGCAAAGCCGAACCGACCGGCTGCTCTTTGGCTGCCGATGGCAAAAAGGCGTTGGCTTTGATCCCCGTTGCGCTGGTTGAGCAGCCTGCAACAGCGGTTCCGAGCACGGCCAGGATTACAATTCTCTTCATCGTTCCAAAACTACCGGCGTTGCGATGTTGTGCCCCTTCATGACCCTTATACCTAATGCGCCCTTGGCAATTCGACAATTGCCTTGAGCCCCCCAAGCTCCGAGCGCGCGAGCACGAAGCGCCCGGAATATTCTGCAATGAGGTCCGAAACGATGGAAAGGCCGAGGCCGGAACCAGGCTTGGTTTCATCGAGCCGCTTGCCGCGTTTCAAGGCGTCGCGGCGGGCATTTTCCGGAATGCCCGGGCCATCGTCTTCGATCGTCAGCGTCAGTCGCTCACCTTCCGCTTCAGCGGAACCAGTGGAAACGGAAACACGGATCTGGGATGCTCCCCATTTCATGGCATTTTCGACCAGGTTTCCGGCGATTTCCTCGAAATCCCCCTCCTCGCCGGCAAAGATCACATCGCCAACCGGCATTTCGAGATTTGCCGTTTTGGTCGGATTGAGCTTCTCCATCACGCGCAAAAGTCGTTCCAAAGGCGCTTTCACCGGTGTTCGAAACACCACGCTGTCGCGCTGCGCCGCGATGCGGGCGCGCTGAAGATAATTTTCGATCTGCTGGCGCATGGCACCCGCCTGCTCACTCAACATTTCGCCCTGTTCCGTGCCCATTGAGCGGCCTTCATTTGTGATGACTGCGAGCGGTGTCTTGAGCGAATGCGCCAGATTGCCAACCTGCGTTCGTGCGCGCTCGACGATGCGGCGATTATTCTCGATCAGCGCATTGGTTTCCTGGACCAGCGGCTCGATCTCCGGCGGGAACGAGCCGTCCAGCCGCTGCGAGGTGCCTTCCCGGACACGCGACAAGGAGGCGCGCACCCGCGCCAATGGCCGCAAGCCGAACAGAACGGCAGCCGCGTTGAAAGCGATCGTCCCCAGCCCGAACATGAAGAGATAAAGATAAAGCCGCTGTTCGAATTCACCAATTTCTTCCTCAAGTTCGGTCAGGTTACCCATCACGCGAAATCGAGCTATGCGATTTTGATCGTCCAGCACGAACTCGTTTTCGAAAACCTTGACCCGCTCGCCGTCGAGGCCGTTGGCTGCGTAGCTTCGCTGAAAGCGTGCGTCGAAAGGCACTTGCACGAGCGTCGGGGAATCGACGTTGCCGGTAAAGGACAGTGAGCGCAGCCGCCCCTGCAGATTTTCCGAAATTGGCTCGACCGACCAATACCAGCCAGAACGCGGGATTACATATCGCACGTCGCCAAGGTCGGGCGAGCCTTGCAGTCGGCCTTCAGGGCTGACGCCGACTGCGCCGATCAGGTTGAACAAATGCGCCGATAGCAGACTGTCGAAGCTGCGTTCGCTGGATTGCCTGTATAAAGCCGAAATCACCGTTGCAATCGCAACAAGCGACAGCACCGCCCATAACGTCGATAAAGCGAGAACGCGAACCGTGAGCGAACGAGGCAACCGGATCATGGGGAAGCGTTCACGCTCCCTGGGCTGGATCGCGCATCCGGTAGCCCATGCCTCTCACCGTTTCGATCAGGTCAACGCCCATCTTGCGGCGTAAACGTCCGACGAAAACTTCGATCGTGTTGGAGTCGCGGTCGAAATCCTGATCGTAAAGATGCTCAACCAGTTCAGACCTCGAAACGACTTCACCGGTGTGATGCATGAGATAAGCCAGCAAGCGGAACTCATGCGAGGTGAGTTTCAACGGAACGCCGTTGACGTCTGCCTTTGATGCCTTCACGTCGAGGCGCAGCGGGCCGCATATGAGTTCCGAAGAAGCGTGGCCAGCCGCCCGGCGGATCAACGCGCGCACACGTGCCAGCACTTCCTCGATGTGAAATGGTTTGGTCACGTAATCGTCGGCGCCAGCATCGATGCCTTGCACCTTGTCGCTCCAGCGGTCACGCGCCGTAAGAATCAGTACCGGCATCTTGCGACCGTCGCGTCGCCAGCGCTCGATCACGCTGATCCCGTCCATTTGCGGTAAACCGATATCGAGCACGACCGCGTCATAGGGTTCGGTATCGCCGAGAAAGTGCCCCTCTTCGCCGTCATACGCGCGATCCACTACGTAGCCGGAATCGCTGAGAGCATCGAAAATCTGTCGATTGAGGTCCTTATCGTCCTCGACGACCAGAATGCGCATGGATACCCTTGTCCCCTCGAACCCGAACGTACTGAATCAATCGTCGTCGCCTGCCGGAACGATATACTCTGCGCGACGCGGACGCGCACCATCTCGTCCGGGCAGCAGAATGACGATCCTGCAAACCGCCTTACCATCTTGGATCGCCGGTGTCGCGCGCGCAAGCTGACCATCCTTGTCCCTGGCCAGCTTCATACCAAGACCATAACAATCCTCGGCGAATGCGACGGACGTGTCGGAGACACCGGCTGCAGTCAAGGTCAATGCCGCCAGCGATGCCGAGATCAAAAAGCGTTTAAGCATCATCATTGGGTCGCGCTGAGTTGGGTGGCTGCGTTACGCTGGGTGGCTGACATCGTGATGTCGTCGTTTTTGCAGCAGGCGATGCGGAAAAGATTTTGCCTGCTTGTGAACGGCGTCATTCAGTTCTCCCATTCATTTCGTTTTAGTTTGTACGGTGTGAACGCGTCATGAACGGTTCCGTTGCCGAATCTGCAGGCGGCGTCCAAGCCGACGACATCGCCTGCAGGTTTGTCAAATCGTCAGCCGATTTTTTCGGTAGCCGACAATCGGCCGACAACGGCAATCACACCGCCGAACGCAGTGACGATCTGCAGTAACGCATCGGTCATCAGAACCTGATCGGCACCGCTGACGGACAAGCCCATCAAGCCGCCAACTGCTGCGGCGACCGTCACCATAGATGCCCAGACGGTACGCGACAGATACCAGGGTTTCGAGCCTTCCATTCCAATCTCCTTTGTTTTCCTGATCACAAAAGTGCGAAATCGCGGGATGCGGGAATGCCCGGTCCCAGCGCTGCGCTGATTTGGCGGATGTCGATGCGGACCGCTGCGGGGATCGCGCCAAAGACATCCGTCATTCGTTCGTGGCTGCAAAACCAGACCGGCAAACCGGTTTCCACGATGTGGAACGTCTCACTATGCGGATCACCGAGCTGGAGCTGATAAAGCTCCGACGCCTCGCCCAGGGGAACTTCGGCTGCCCACTCATCCCCATCCAGCCGGGTTCGACGAATCCAACTGAACTCCCACCCATCCGGCCGGGCCTTGCAGCGCAAGTGAACCGGCGCCAATGGCAATCGCGACCGGTTCCCGCCGCTCACCATCTGCGTGGCAAACAGGCTTTGCGAGATGGCATGGCCTGTCGGCCCGATTCGCCAGTTCCGCTCCAGGCCGATCTCTGCCGCCCGCAAACCCGCCGGTTTCACGCGCTCGTTCAGAAGCACGAAAGCCTGTCCGGCAGAAGCTCCTACCGCCATCGCATCATCGGTGCCGAGTTGGGCGCGCAACAGATCCTGCAATCGCCAGCGTGCAGGCGCGATTTCCTCGGCATGCAGAAACTGGATGATTTCCCAGCTGCCCGCGTCAGAGCAAATCGCCGCCGTCCCGCCACCATTCAGCATCTGCGCCATCGACTGGCTGGCAAGCGCTCCGGCCAGCAGTGAAACATCGATCACGCTTGCATGATCGACCCGCCCGGCCACTCCGGGGACAAGCGGTGCCACAAGCTCCCCAATGATCGCGGGCTGCATGATGGTCGTTCGGTCGGTGAAGCCACTTGCTTCGGGCGAAGCCGACACATTCAGCGCTTTCCAGGGCTTTGCATGCGCGGCGATCCGCAACTGGTCCTGCGGCTGGCTTTCACCGGGCAGCATCGGCAGGTCCAGCATCAGGACATGCGGTGGTCCCGAAAGCGGCTCGTTGACCACAATCGCCACCGGCTTGCGCACACGCCACGGCAGAGCGGGCCGGCGTCGGACCTGTTGCGCGGTGATCCTGCGGCTGATCCCGCTTTCCACGCTGGTCACGAGATAATCGATACCCGGTTTATGGTCGGGCAGTACAATCAATCTGCCCGGTTGCACGTCGATCCGCCCCGGCGGGGCAGAAAAGACAATTTCCTCGCGGCCTGCCCAGAAGTCGCGCAAGCGGTCTGTCGCGAGCGCTTCCGCATTACCGGGTTCGAGCACAACCGGCATCGCCACCGCTTGTTGGCGCAAATTTGCCTGCGCCGGTTCGCTGCTCCTCACGGTTGCAGCCTGGTAATCGGCAAACGGGTCTCGAAAGGCGAGCGTCAGTTCCGTCGGCAATTCGCCATCCGGCACCCGCGATGTTTCAAGAATGCCGCTGCGCGCATCGAGAACCAGATCGTGCAGTTCGATTGCCTGCGTCGCAGCACGCCCGCTAAATCGCAGGACATCGCCATCGTCCCGCACACCAAGGCCGAACAGGTTGACGATCGGCTCCAGCGCCATCCTCGCCGTGCCCGGTTCCTCGACGAGATAGCCATGCACACTGCCTTCAACCCCGGCCGTGTCGGCTTGCGGCAAATCGTGATCGGCCAGAACAGCCGCGATGAGATCAGCCGTGGAAACCGTACTCAGCCGTCCATTCAGCCAGTGACCCAACAGCCAGTTCTCACCATCGGCCCATTGGTCGGACCGCGCCGGAAAGGCCGGAAAGGGCCGCGCATCCCAGGCCCAGAGATAGATCCGGGCTGCATCCACCATTCGCCCCCCATAGATCGGCGAAACCGGATTGTCGGCCTCGCGAAAATCCGGCGCGGCATCATCCCAATGCACCTGATGCGCGCGCAGGAAATTCTGCTGCGCATCGTCCGAACGTCCACCGCTCGAATAATAAGGCAGCGCATTTTCCGTTGATTTCGGATCGGGAAAGACATTTGGCTGGTTCGGCCCCTTGTCAACAGCCGCGCAGCCAAGTTCCGTAAACCAGATCGGTTTGGAACACGGCACCCAGTCCGTCGAGGCTGAGGCCTCCACGCCATTCTCGCGGTTGTGGTGAGCATTGCTCCACCAGCTTTTCAGATCCTTGAAACGGTAGACCCACGGCTTGCCGTAGGCGCCATCGGTGATCGGCGTGCGAACACGGGCATGGCGGTCATTCAGGCTAGCATAATACCAGTCAAACCCCTCGCCGCGCGCGATCTGGCTGCGCAGCCCTTCGCGGTCGCTGGCATGGCTGAAGCCGTCGGGATTGCCGCCGCCGACATCGCTGTCACGCCAGTCGGCCAGCGGCATGTAATTGTCGATCCCGACAGCATCGACGGCCGGATGCGCCCACAGCGGATCGAGATTATAGATCACGTCACCGGTGCCCACTGGCTGATGCCCGAAATATTCGCTCCAGTCGGCCCCGTAGCTGATCCGGGTTTCCGGCCCGAGCACGCCGCGTGCATCCGCAGCCAGTTGCACCAGCGCCTGCACAAAAGGAAATACACCCGCCTCATCGCGAATGGCCGTCAGTCCGCGCAGTTCCGAGCCGATCAGAAAGGCATCGACCCCGCCTGCCGCCTTCGCCAGATGCGCAAAATGCAGAAGAAACCGCCTATATCCCCAATCGTTTGTTGGGCCGATAAAGCGGATCGCATCATTTGCCTGCTCAAAAGCCTGCACCGCCGCGTTACCCACGAAACTCGCGACCTGCGCCCGCGCAGCCGTGCTTGCCTGAACCGTTTCCGCCTGATCGGGTGCCGGGTGACACGTAATCCGCCCGCGCCACGGATAAGCTGGCTGGCCGATCCCGCCATAAGGGCTCGGCAGCGCGTTGCCTTCCGGCACATCCATCATGATGAAGGGATAAAGCGTCACCTTCAGCCCCCGCGATTTAATTTCGCGGATCGCATCCATCACCGATCGGTCGGACGGCGTGCCACCATAGGCTGCGTGGCCGTCATGGCGCGACACTTCCACTGCATCGCCACGCTCAACGCCGGACACGCACCAGGCTTGTGATTGCGCGTGGCTCGAAGCCTGCGTCACCATCGGCCTGATCGTGCAATCGCCCGCCCGCAGATCATTGCCGAACCATGTCGCGACGAGCCCGATATGTTCAAGTTTCGGGCAAAGCGCCTGCAATTCATCGAGCGACGCAACAAGGTCGCTTCCCGCATGCAGAACATGCCGGTTGAGCGCTTCCGCTTCTCCCGGCCTCTGGGTTTGCGTAACCAGGCTCGGCGACAAGCCATATTCGGTTGAGCCCGGGATCAGCGTCACAGCGCGAATATCAGCACTGAGCCCGCCCACCGCGCGCATCACCTCAAACGAAAACTGCGGCACGCGGTTGCCGTAATCGGCGAGCGGAAATCGCTCGAACACGATATAGGCGGTGCCGCGATAGGAAGGCGCATTGCCCTGCCCCTGTCGGGCCTCGATCAACGGGTCCGGCAGTTGTGTATCATCGCCCCGATAGGTCCGGATTTCAAAGCGCGTCTGGTCGATCTCGCGCCCATCCGCCCAGATCCGCCGCACGCCTGAAACCGGTCCTTCGCACGGCGCGAAAGCGAGATTTGCGTAGTAACTGTAGCTGGTAACCTTCGGCCCGCCTTTTGCGCCTGCGCGCTCGGACGTCGCTTCTTCCTCGAAGCGCGTCGCCCAGATCAACGTGCCGTTCAGGCGCACGCTTCCATAGATGCGCGGCAATGCTGCGCCATCTTCAGCCGAAAACGGACGCGGATCATTGAGACGCGCGCCTTCCAGGCGGCGCGTACCGTTGATGATGGCCTGATCCAGCGCGTAACCGGCCATCGCACCGGCCGCGCGTCCCACGACCGCACCCACAGGCCCTAGCATGCCGCCGAGAAAAGCCCCGGCAGCCTGCAAGACGATCGTTGCCATGTCAGTACCTCAATTGGTTTGGGGAAAGGCGAACACACCGGCGATACGGCGCTTCCAATGCGCGCCAAGCGGCGAGATCAGCACCGCATGGCCTTCATAAGCGTGGATCATGCGATCCGCGTCGAGCGCGATTGCGCAATGTTTTGCGGCAAGGCCGGGCCGCCAGCGAAACAGGATCAAATCCCCGGCAGCCAGCCTCTCCGGCGCCTTTTCGCTGCAATATTTGCGCGCGGCTTCGAGCAGTCGGTCCGTTCCGTCCGCTTCCGCCCAGTCGGCGGCATAATCGCGCGGTTGTTCGGGCAGCGCGCCGCACACAGCCTGCCACACGCCCATCACCAGCCCGAGGCAGTCGCATCCCACCCCGCGTCGTCGCCCCTGATGCCGGTAGGGCGTACCGATCCAGCTCAGCGCTTCGTCAACGATCCTTTGCCCGCAGCTCATGGCACGATCGGCGCGCCGTCGAAGACAACGCCATCCGTGACATAACCATAAGCCGCATCATTGCCCGGCATATGCGGAAAGCCCCGGAAATTCAGGTGATTGGCGAATTTCGCCTTGCAGGTCGAAAAAAGCTTGTCGCAGCCGACCTGTACGGTGAATGTATCGCCCGCCTGCGACGCCACCGTACCATCCCGCCACAACAGGAGCTGCACCCCATCGACGCGCTTTGCATGGCTCGAAACATGTTCGCTGCGGCCTGCATTTTCACCCGATGTCCAGGTCAGCCGCCCATGCGAAAACCAGCCGGCATCCGCATCATTCAGGCCGGAAACGACCAGACCGTCACGTCCTTCAACCGCCGCAACCACCCCGCTGCGATGAAAACCGGGCTGATCGAGCGCCACCCCGCAGCGCCCGTCGCCAAGCTGCGCATCACAGCCCCGGCGAAGCAGGCGCCCATTGGTCCGGTCGAGGCTTTCCGTTTGGCTCAGAAGCTCGGCAGCGAACGCGCCATCCTGCCGTGTGATCTTGCCGATCACGGCCTTTCGCAACAGCGTCCATTGCGTTGGCTCGCTCCAGTTCACGAGCAGCGTTTCAACGCGCGCGCCGTCAAACAGCCCGGCCTCGATTTCCTCGTCGGAAATATCGAGCGCCGAGAGTGCGCCCTCAATATCCACCGTATCGGTATTCAGCCCCAGCCGGTCACGCGCTTCGCTGGCCGAAAACCCGCTTTCCGGCTGAAACAGCGTTCCGTCGACGTCGAGCCGCTCATCATGGTCCGTATAGCCCGCCACCTTGCCGTCACGCCGCGTCACGCGCCAGCAATGACAAAGCGTCGTGGTTCCGCCCGCCAGATATGCGTGAAAATTCGTTGTCACCATCACAGATTCACCTCGATCAGCGGAATGGAGGGGATTTGTCCGGCCTTGAAGGCGGTCAGGCTGATGGCGATGCGCTCGGCATCGAAGCGCACCGGCACGTGGAACTCGAAACCCGCCGTAACCACGGCGCCCTCCGCAGGCGGCTGAACGAGCGTCACCACGCCGCGCGCCGCGTCCAGCTCGAAGCCAGCACTCGCCACGCCGTCCACGGCCAGTTGCACGCTCCCCGACAGGACTTTGCGGATCGGCCTGCGATAAGCATCCTCGCCGCTGCCATAGATCTTGGCGAGCTGGAAACTTTGCGTCACCCCATCCCCCGTCCCGATCGGCTGGTCATTCGGGGAGATCGCAGCATCAGGCCGGCAGGATTTCATGTCGAACGGGTCACGGA
>JAFAGL010000261.1 GCA_023422735.1 Pseudomonadota bacterium | reverse complement strand
TGCAGGTCGACCCGAAACTTGCCTGGGCGCTGGCCAATCGCGGGCAGTTCCCCGTCGACGTCAACCGCGCCAGCCGGGAGATGCTGCTGCGCGTGCCGGGGCTTGGCACCAAGGCGGTGAAGAAGATTCTGGACGTTCGGCGCTACCGGCGCTTGCGCCTTGAAGATGTCGGACGGCTTTGCGCCTCGATTGCGAAGGTGCGCCCGTTTTTGATCGCGGAAGGCTGGTCGCCGGGAGGCGCAACGGATGCGCTGCATCTGCGTCAGAAACTCGCACCGCAGCCCAAGCAGCTGAGCCTCTTCTGATGGGTGCGTCCGCCCGGCCCCTCGCCTATGGATTTTCGGTCCTGCTGGATGGCGAGACCGATTTTTCGGGCTGGCGCGATGCTGCCCGAAAGCTTGCACTCAACGGAGTTTCTTCCGACCGCGTGACATGGTCGACAGGCAGCAATGGCGATCTTTTCGGCTCCGGCGAGCCATTGCCGGACAGCCCGGCAGGCGCAACGATGAATGTGCCGCGCGCTTTCGTGGATCTGGCGGAACTCGTGATCTGCCATCGCGCGCCAAAGCGGTTTGCGCTGCTTTACCAACTCCTGTTTCGCCTTCGCCGCGAGCCTGACCTGATGAAGATCGCCTCCGACAGCGATGTCATGCGCCTCAACGAGATGGCGAAAAGCGTGCGGCGCGACATTCACAAGATGCGTGCCTTCGTGCGGTTCCGGCAGATCATCGAAGCGGGCGAAGAACGCTATGTCGCATGGTTCGAGCCGCAGCATCATATTGTCGAGCGCAACGCGCCTTTTTTCGTGCGCCGTTTCACCGGCATGCGCTGGACGATCCTGACGCCGGAGCTTTCAGCGGATTGGGATGGCGAAGAGCTGCGGTTCGGACCGGGTGCCGCGCGCCGCGATGCGCCGAGCGATGACGACCTCGAAGCGCTGTGGAAGACCTATTACGCCAACATCTTCAACCCCGCCCGCCTGAAGGTGAAAGCCATGCAGGCGGAGATGCCGAAGAAATATTGGCGGAACCTGCCGGAGGCCACGCTCATTCCTGATCTGATTGCGGGCGCCGAAAAGTCCGCTCAGGAGATGATAGCCAGGATGCCGACCATCCCAGCCCCTCATCATGAAACCGTGCGCGCCAAGCATTGGTCGAAAGCGCCCGAGCCACAAGCCGGCGACGGTGCCGACGCCACCTCGATCAGCGCACTGCGAAAGGCCGCGAGCACCTGCCGGCGATGCCCGCTCTGGAAGGACGCCACGCAAACCGTCTTCGGCGAAGGGCCGGATGATGCGCGGATCGTGTTTGTCGGCGAGCAGCCGGGCGACCAGGAGGACATTGCCGGCAAGCCTTTCGTGGGACCGGCAGGCAAGGTTTTCGACGCGGTGCTGGAAGAAGCAGGCGTCGACCGCGCGATCACCTATGTCACCAATGGCGTGAAGCATTTCAAATTCGAGCCGCGCGGCAAGCGGCGCATCCATGCCAGGCCCAATGCCGGCGAAGTCAGCGCCTGCCGCTGGTGGCTGGATCACGAATTGAAGCTGATCAAGCCCGACCTCGCGGTTGCGATGGGAGCCACCGCCGCCCAGTCACTCCTCGGCAAATCAATTGCGGTGACAAAGATGCGCGGCCAGGTGGTGACGCGCGAAGATGGGTTGCGCGTTTTCCTGACCATCCACCCCTCCTTCATCCTGCGCATTCCAAATGCGGAAGAAAAGGAAGCCGAGCGGGAACGCTTTGTAGCAGATATGCGGGACGTGAAACGGCTGATGGCAGGTTGAAGCGGCTTTGTTACATCACCGCGCCGACCTGCCAGGGCACGAACTCCGCATCGCCATAGCCGAGCTGTTCGGATTTCGTTCGTTCTCCTGACGCAACGCGCAAAAGCTTATCGAAGATTTCCCGACCCTTTTGTTCGATCGACACGCCGTCGAGAACCTCGCCGCAATCGATGTCCATGTCATCGGGCATGCGCCGATAGATGTCGCTGTTGGTCGCCAGTTTCAGCGATGGTGTGGGCTTGCATCCGAAGGCCGATCCGCGCCCTGTCGTAAAGCAGATCATGTTCGCGCCGCCCGCCACCTGACCCGTTGCCGAAACGGGATCGTAGCCGGGCGTATCCATGAAAACGAGGCCGCGCTGATAAACCGGCTCGGCATATCGATAAACAGCCGAAAGCGGTGCCTTGCCGGATTTCGCGACCGCACCGAGCGATTTTTCCAAGATCGTCGTCAACCCGCCGGCCTTGTTGCCGGGTGACGGGTTGTTGTTCATCTCGCCGCCGTTGCGCGCGGTGTAATCTTCCCACCAATGCAGGCGGTCCATCAATTGATGTCCGATTTCGGCATTTGCCGCGCGTTGCGTGAGGAGATGCTCGGCGCCGTAGATTTCTGGCGTTTCCGACAGAATGGAACGACCTCCTTGCGCGACGAGCATATCCGACGCCACGCCTAGCGCGGGATTGGCCGTCAACGCGGAGAACCCATCCGATCCGCCGCATTGCAGCCCGAGCACGAGCTCGCTTGCGGGAATTTCTTCGCGCTTCGCGCAAGCCGCCCGTGGCAACATTTCGCGAACCGCATCCACGATGGTTGCGACTGCGCGACGCGTGCCCCCCGTTTCCTGGATTGTGAGTGTGCGGAAACTCTCGCTTTCTTGCAGATTATAGGCCGATTTCATGCCGCCGATCTGGAACACTTCGCAGCCCAGACCGACCATCATCACGGCCGCGAAATTGGGATGGCTCGCATAGCCCCAAAGCGTGCGCTGCAGAATATCGAAACCTTCGCCGCGCGAAGCCATGCCGCAGCCCGTTCCGTGCATGATGGGCACGATGCCATCAACGCCCGGGAACTGCTCAAGCAAGCCGGAACGTTCGATCTCCTCGGCGGCAAAGCGCGCCACGGACGCCGAACAATTCACGGATGCAAGAATGCCGATGAAGTTGCGCGTGCCTGCCTGCCCCGATTGCCGTCGGTAGCCCTGGAATGTGGCCGGCACGACCTGCGGCAAGACAATGGATTGCGAGCCGAACTCGTGGTTTTCCGCCATGCCCGCCACCGACACATTATGCTCATGCACCCAATGGCCGGGTTCGATCCGGGCTTTGGCAGTGCCGATAACGCTTCCGAACTTGCGCACCGGCGCGTCTTTTTCGATCACCGCGACCGCCATCTTGTGGCCGCGCGGAATAACGTCCGATGCGACCACGCCGAAAGCGGAATGCCCTTTTTCGAGCCGATCGACAGCAATGACGACATTGTCATTGTTGTCGAGCCGCAGGATACGGGGTTCCGGTTTGGTCTGGCTTGCGGTGAGGGTTTCACTCATGGCTTGCTCCGGCCAGGCCCTCAAGAATGCTGCAGGGCGTGGATGATGCCGCGCAATTCACCCAGACCACGCAACCGGCCGATCGCCGGATAGCCGGGACTCACCTTCTTGGTGAGGTCATCCAGCATACGATGGCCGTGATCGGGACGAAATACGATGCTGGTTTCGGGTGTACGCGTCGCATCCTCCTTCAAGAGTTCGCGCAAAACCGCGACCATGTCGACATCCCCTTCCAGATGCGCGGATTCATGGAAGCTGCGGCCATCGCCTTCCCGCTTAGTGGCGCGCAAATGCGCGAAATGAATCTTCTCGGCAAAGCGGCGCGCGATGGCCGGCAGATCGTTTTCCGCACGCACGCCAAGGCTGCCGGTGCAAAAACACATGCCGACCGAGGGCGAGGGAACCGCATCGAAAAGCGCAGCATAGTCGGCTTCGCTCGATGCGATGCGCGGCAACCCGAACAAGGAGCGCGGCGGATCGTCGGGATGCAATGTGAGCCGCACACCGGCGGCTTCCGCCGCGGGTGCAACCGCCTGCAAGAACTCGATCAAATGACGGCGAAGACGCGCGGCATCGATATCGGCATAGCGATCCAAACGCTCGCGAAATTCCGGAATGGTCAGCGCTTCGGTCGTCGAACCCGGCAAGGCGCTGGCGATATTGACGATGAGCTGCTTGATTTCCTGCTCGTCCATCGCTTCATAGACTGCGCGCGCGCGGATACGGTCTTCCTCGGAATACTCGGCCTGCGCATTCTTTCGTTGCAGAATATGGAGTTCGAAAGCGGCGAACCTGTCCTGGTCGAACCGCATGGCGGTCGCGCCGCTCGGCAATTCATGATCGAGATCGGTCCGCGTCCAATCCACAACCGGCATGAAGTTGAAGCAGACAATACCGATGTCATTTGCGGCCACGGCTTCCATGCTGGCGATCCAGCTTTCGATCTCGGCCTTGGCCGCCCCACCCTGACGCTTGACCGCATCGGGCACCGGGATGCTTTCCACCACCGACCAGATCAGCGGCGAGCGTCCGGCCGGCGTATTTTCTATCAGGTTCTTGCGTTCCGCGACTTGCTGTTTGGTCCATGCCTGCCCGATCGGCACGTCATGCAATGCCGACACGATTTCGCTGGCGCCGGCCTGTCGCACCGTGTCCAGCGGGACGCCCGCATCCGGGCCAAACCATCTCCATGCCTCACGCATCTTAACTCTCAACTCCCTGCAATTCTCTTTGGAACGGACCCCGGTCTGTCACACGAAACAGTCCGGATAGGTTTCGCGCAGTTCCTCGACATCCGGGATA
>JAFAGL010000254.1 GCA_023422735.1 Pseudomonadota bacterium | reverse complement strand
GAATACGATCGTTTCAAACGAGTCGTCTGAAATCATCCGCATGCTCAACAGCGCATTCGATGAATGGGGTGACGCGTCTCTCGATTTTTATCCGAAAGCTTTGCGCGGCGAGATCGATGCCATCAACGAGCTTGTTTATCCCAATGTCAACAATGGGGTTTATCGTGCCGGTTTCGCGACAAAGCAGTCAGCCTATGAAGATGCCTTTGACGATGTCTTTCGCACCTTGGATGAACTGGAGTTGCGACTCGCCGGACAGCGCTACCTCGTCGGCAACACTTTGACTGAAGCGGACTGGCGCTTGTTCACGACATTGGTGCGGTTCGACGCCGTTTATGTCGGTCATTTCAAATGCAATCGGCAGCGGATCGATGATTATCCTAATCTTTCCAACTATCTGCGCGATCTTTATCAAACCCCCGGCGTGTCAGACACAGTGAATCTGCTGCACATCAAGCATCACTATTACGGCAGCCACGACACGATCAATCCAACGCGGATCGTTCCAAAGGGTCCGCAACTGGATTTCGATGCAGCGCATGACCGGGACCGGTTCGCAAAAGCCTGACCGGTTCACCAGTCCTCATCGGCCGCCTGGCCGCTGACGATTTCGAGGATACGACGCCGTGTGGCCGGCGTCGTATCCTCCGGCAATGCGTTGATCGGAAAGAAGCGCGCTTCGGCGATTTCGTGGTCGGCTTTTCGATCGCCCTTCACGGTAAAATTCGTCACCAGATATACCGCGATATGGTCGCGTCGGCTGGCCTGGCGATTGAAATGAATGGCTTTGAGCTGAGGCCGGCCGCCAATCGCAATATTGCATTCTTCCCTGATTTCGCGCGCAAGGGCTTCGAGCGCGGTCTCGCCAGCTTCCACTCCCCCGCCCGGCAATTGCCAGCCAGGCACATATGTATGCCGGATCAGAAACACCGCGCGATTCTCGCGATCGTAGATCATGGCGCGAGCGCCAAACGTCATGGGCCGCGTCAGCACAAAAAACAGATGGAAAAGTCGCATTCGAATGCGACGCCAGTTGATCCACCGGGCGTTAAAAAGCGTCTTTTGGCTCAAAACGGCGTCGTGCTCAATAAAGGTCGAGTGAATGATCCCGGTTTTCCCTTTTCGCGAGCCGGCCCTCGCTCTAAGAATAAGAAATGTTTCGTCTTGTTCATCTTTCCGACATTCATCTCGGCCCGCTTCCCAATGTGACGGTCCGCCAACTCGCTTCCAAACGCATTACCGGCTATGTCAATTGGCAGCGTAACCGCAAGGGCGTTCTGAACGACGCGGTTCTGGATACTCTGACGCGGGACATCAAGACGATTCATCCCGATCATATTGCCTTGACCGGTGATCTTGTAAATCTTGCTCTTGACGCGGAAATCGACGTGGCCCGCATGTGGCTCGAAGAGTTTGGTGGCGCGGAAGCCGTATCCCTCGTTCCGGGTAACCACGATGCTTATGTTCCCGGCGCTTTCGACAAGATTTGCGTTGCTTGGGGAAAATATATGACTGGCGATGGTGAGAAAGGACCGTCGAGCCGCAAATCCTTTCCTTATCTGCGCGTGCGTGGAAACGTGGCCTTTATCGGCGCGACATCGGCGCGCGCCAGCGCACCCTTCATGGCAAGCGGCTATTTTCGCGACGACCAGGCCGAGCGCATGGGGGTTCTGCTCGATCAAGCAAAGCGACGTGGCCTTTTTCGCGTCGTGATGATCCATCATCCGCCCGTTTTCGGGGCCACCGCTCCGCATAAACGCTTGTTCGGGATTGCGCGGTTCCAGAGAGTCATCAAGGAACACGGCGCAGAACTCGTGCTGCACGGCCACACGCATCTTTCCACCGTGCACTGGATCGAAGGCCCCAAGGCCCGTGTCCCTGTTGTTGGCGTGGCTGCAGCCGGCGAATCTGTCGGCGAAGGCAAGCCGCTGTCGCAATACAATCTCTTCACCATCGACGGCGAGCCGGACAACTGGTCGATCCAGATGACCCGACGCGGGCTTTCGCGTGCGACGCGTGCGATTGACGTGCATTCCAGTTTTCAGCTGACAGGGCGCGCCAAGCGCGGCGACAAGCCCGTCACGGCATGAATGTCTCGCTTCAAGCAAAGCTCTGACGCGACCATAAAATAGCGAGCGCAACAATCAGCCCGACCAGGGCGCCGATCAGAAAAAAGATCGCACCCGCATGCCACGCCGTCCGTGTCCGCTCCGGCTGCGAACGGTTTGAAGACGGCGCAGTTGCAGGCTCATAAGCGATCACCTCGCCCGCGATCTGCTTTTCGCGTTCAACAATGCGCTCGGCTATGTAGCGCGATACGGCCTGCGCAGCGCTTTCGACATCTGTTGTGTCCGCCAGCACGGTTCGCCCCGCCCACGTATCCCTGAGAAATCGATAATGCCGTTGGTCTCGGCCCATTGCGACATGCGCAACGGCATCGATCCAGAACCGCGGCTGCATGCCGTTGGACAAGGCGAAATCGAAACGCGGATCGTCGCGATCTACATCGTCCAGCACAGGTTGCAGTTGTTCAACCAGCAATTCCAAACGCGTTCGCGCGGCCTCGCGCATGTCTTCGGCGGAATCGCTGCGATCGGCTTGCGCATTACGAACCTCGCGAATAATCGACAGCAGGCTCTTCGGGCCGGCTTTCGATGGCGTTCCATTCGATCCGGTTTCACGCATGACCACGCGCATCCCGCCTCTATCGCGTTGTTTGCCGCACGATCCTGAGCACCGCTTCGCGCGCTTCTTCCATCAGCATGTGCCCCTTGAAGGGCAGCACTTCAAGCCGGAAGGCTTCGGGAAGATCATCCGTCTGCGCGAAAGGCAGAACCGTATCCTCCGTGCCCCACACAACCGTCACCGGCATGGCAAGCCCCGCCAGCATCTCGCGGGGAATTTCGCCCTGCTTGCCGCCTTTGGTGATCGCTTCGGCAATCTCGACCAGCTTTTCATGCTGGCCCGGCAGCCGGCGCGTGGCAGACAGGCCGACCACATATTTGGTTGGCATGAAAAAGTCGGGCGCCGACATTTCGTTCAAACAGCCGCGCACGTCATCGGCATTGGCTACGGCTCCAAATCGGCGCAGCAGGTCGGCATTGATTTCCGGCCCGAAGCCGCCTGGTGCAAGCAGCGTCAGGCTTTGGGCGAGGTCCGGCGCGCGCAGGCCGATCAGCGCGGCAATCGCGCCGCCCATCGAATGTCCGACGAAATGCGCCTGCGTGATGCCGCGCATCTGGAGATCGGCGAGAATGGCCTTCACCGCCACGCCGGCCGGCCCTGCATTGGGATAGCCCAGCGAGCGGTTATGCCCCGGCAGATCATAGGCGATCACCGTCGCGCCATTGACGAGCCCCGGCTGGATCTCGCTCCACCCACCATGATAGCCGCCAAAACCGTGCAGCAGCACGATCACCTTCGGGCCATTCCCTTTGATGAAGGCGTATGGGCGCGGTGCAGTCTCAATCAATGGCGGTTCCTCCCACGAATGAGAAGAGGTCTAGCCGGAACAAACAAACGGGGCAAACGCCTTTGCGCCTGCCCCGCTTCCGTCAAACCGGTTGCATGCGAAACTCAGACCTGCCTCAGCCCTGCTTGTCGAGGATCCGGTTCGCAGCCGAGCAGATCGCTTCCAGCGAAGCGCCCACGATATTGGTGTTGATGCCCGCGCCAAACAGCTTTCCGTCCCGATATTCCATCTCCACATAAGAGATCGCGGACGCGTTGGAGCCGCGCTGCATCGAATGTTCGGAATAATCGAGCACGCTCATCTCCACACCGATATGCCGCGACAATGCATTCACGAAACCGTCAATCGGCCCGGTGCCGGTGCCCTTGATCGTGGTCTCGACGCCATTATCCGTGATCACGGCTTCCAGGATCCGGCGCTGCCGGTTCGCCGGATCGGGTGAGGTGGTGTGATCCAGGAATTTGATGCGTCCGCCTGGTTGTTCGACATATTCGCGCATGAACTCGTCATGGATGCGCTTGACGGGCAATTCCTTGCCTTCCTGATCGGTGATGTTCTGGATCACCTTGCTGAATTCCGCTTGCAAGGCACGCGGCAGGTTCAGGCCATAATCGGCCTGCAAAACGTAGGCGATGCCCCCTTTGCCCGATTGAGAGTTGATCCGGATGATCGCTTCATAGGTGCGGCCCACATCGGCCGGGTCGATCGGCAGATAAGGCACTTCCCATTGCGGCTTGTTGGCAACCTTGATCGCCTTCATGCCCTTGTTGATCGCGTCCTGATGCGAGCCCGAGAAGGCGGTGTAGACCTGCTCGCCGACATAAGGATGGCGCTCGGGGATCTTCATTTCATTGGAATATTCGTAGACGTCCTTCATCCGGTTGATGTCGGTGCAGTCCAGTTGCGGGTCTACGCCCTGCGTGTACATGTTCAGCGCCAGCGTCACGACGTCGACATTGCCGGTGCGCTCGCCATTGCCGAACAACGTGCCTTCGACGCGGTCCGCCCCGGCCATCAGGCCGAGTTCGGTCGCAGCAATGCCGGTTCCACGATCGTTGTGAGGGTGCAGCGACAGGATGATGGAATCGCGGCGGTCAAGATTGCGGCTCATCCATTCGATCTGGTCAGCATGGATATTCGGCGTGGACATCTCAACGGTCGCCGGCAGGTTCAGGATCAGCTTGTTTTCCGGCGTCGGATCAATGATCTCGGTCACCGCGTTGCAGATTTCCAGCGCAACTTCCAGCTCGGTGCCGGTGAAGCTTTCGGGTGAATACTGGTAGCGGAACGCGTCTTTGGAGCCGGTCTTGGTCGCCATGTCGACGATCATCTTGGCGGCATCTGTCGCGATCTGCTTGATACCGGCGACGTCCTTCGCAAACACCACGCGGCGCTGCAATTCGCTGGTGGAATTGTAGAAATGGACGATCGGCTTCCTCGCCCCTTCCAGCGCCTCGAATGTGCGTGTAATCAATTCAGGCCGGCATTGCACCAGCACCTGCAAGGAAACATCGTCCGGCACGCCGCCTTCCTCGATCGCCCAGCGGCAGAAGTCGAAATCGGTCTGCGAGGCCGACGGGAAGCCGATCTCGATTTCCTTGAAGCCCATGTCGAGCAACAGCTTGAACATGCGCGCCTTGCGCTCATGCCCCATCGGGTCCACCAGCGCCTGGTTGCCGTCGCGCAGATCGACCGAGCACCAGATCGGTGCTTTCTCGACGCGTTTTGACGGCCATGTGCGGTCTGCCAGATCGATGGCGGGATAGGGCTGATATTTGCGGGAAGCATCCTGCATTCCGCGGCGAACTGGCTTTGCGGATTGCGCGTCGATGGGTGGATTGGCGTTCATTGTGTCGTCTCCTGCACCTGTTCGCATCAGGCGCGTCAAAATCATTGGGTCAAAGCTTCATCGAAAGGAGCCAACTGCCTGGCGGCAACACGACCGCCGGGCGCTCCTCAGCGAGCCCGACGGTCGCAGCTAAGAAGGAGAAGCGAGGAGACAGATGCGCGCGCACGGCCGACCGCGAAGGCGGCGGGAATAGGTGCGAAATTGGTGGCGCGTCTCAACATGGGATGTTGCTTAGCGCATGCGTATTAAAGAAACAAGACACCCGCTCGCTGCGAAAGAAAGATGCGCACAAATGCCGTGAGGATGGGCCTTAACCTTTTTCGACCACGGTGTGCCGGTCAACCAGCCGCGCTACGAGCCGCGCAAGTGCAGGCCCGAAAAGCAGCACGAACATGAAACGCAGCATCTGGACACTGAGGACGAAAGACAGGTTCACATTCGGTGACGCGGCCGCGATGATGGCAACCGAGTCCATGCCACCAGGGCTTGTCGCGAGATAGGCCGTCAGCGGATCGATCCCGGTTACGACCACCAGAAGAGCGGCCAGCCCACCGCAAAAGAGAATAAGCAGCAGGATCGAAAGCGTGATCTGCGGCAAGATCCTGATGACGTAAGAAACGATTTCGTGCGTGAATCTCAACCCGATTGTCCAGCCGATCAACAGATAACTGATCGACAACAACCAGGGTGGAAGCTGGTAGGTCGCTATTTGCGAGAATTCGAGCGCCACCCCGAGAAACATTGCGCCCAGAAAAAAGGGAGATGGCAGGCGCAAAAGCTTCCCGAGCAGGCCGCCTGCGCCTGCAACAGCAAGTGAAGCGGCGAATGGTCCGGGAACGAGGACGGGGAACCAGGGGTCGGGCTCGTGAACCACGCTGCCCGTATCGACGAACAGTCCCGCAACGAAGGCCGCCACAGCGGTGACGATCACCACGCGCAAATACTGCATAAAGGCGACCAGTCGTGAGTCGGCGCCGAACGCCTCGGCCATCACCACCATTGCAGTGGAAGCTCCCGGTGCTGCACCCCACACGCCCGTTGTTCCCGGCATGATGCGCCAACGACTGATCAGATATCCGGTGGTGCTGCTGGCCGCTACCGTCGCCAGAACAATCACGCTGAACAGGAGCCAGTGTGAAAGAAAAGATCCTATGAGTTGCGGTGACAGCGACGCCGCGATCAGAACGCCCAGAATGGCTTGAGATGCGGAAAAGGCATATTGCGGGAGAGTGATTGTCGTTCCCAATACCGCCACCAATATGCCACCGATCATGGGCGCGATCAGAAAGCTGGCGGGTATTCCGATCATCTCGAATATCGCGAGCAGGATCAGCGTCACGCAGATCAGGATCAGCCACTGAAAGATTGGCCGCAACTCCCGGATGGAAAGCTGCGATAAGGCGGGGAATTTCATTTCGATGGTTTAGATGCTTTCCATGTCCGCTGGAAGCTTCCGCATCCTGCGAAACGAAATAAAACCGCATGCGCCTCAGGCAAACGGCACTGCCGTGGTTCCCTTTGGGAGCTTGGCTTCATCATCGGGCTCGACGTGAATGATGACCCGCACGCTCGGAATCTCGAGACGCAATGCGTCTTCGATCCGGTCACATATGACGTGACTTTCGCCAACGGTCATATCGGCATTCACCACCATGTGAAATTCAATAAAGATGGCACGCCCGGCAATACGCGTTTTGAGATCATGAACTTCCAGAGCGCCCGCTGAATTGGCCGAGATAATGTCGCGGATGCGCATGTTCTCCTGGAGATCGACGGCAACATCCATCAGACCGCTCAGCGAACCGGTAATGACTTTCCCGCCCTGCCACAGGATATTGATGGCAACGAGCCCTGCCAGCAGGGGATCAAGAAATGACAGTCCGGTAACAACAGCCGCGACGAGACCTGCAATCACGCCCAATGAAGTGAACACATCCGTCATGATATGATGACCGTCGGCCACCAAGGCAGGTGAGCGTGCGGCGCGCCCGCGACGGATCAAGACCGAAGCCCACAACCCATTGATCACGGCAGCAAAGCCGTTGATGCCGAGTCCGAGCCAAGGCTCATCCAATGCTGCGGGCTCATTCCATTTGCGCCAGACCTCCATCAGGATCAGCAGCGCGGCAATGACGATCAGCACACCTTCAAGAACCGCGGAGAAATATTCCGCTTTGTGGTGTCCATGCTGGTGGTCATCGTCAGCGGGGCGATGACTGACGGAAATCGCCCAAAGGGCAGCCGAAGCAGCGACCACGTTGACGATCGATTCCAGCGCATCCGAATAAAGCGCCACCGAACCGGTAAGCCACCAGGCGAGGAATTTCAGGCCCATAACCAGAAGGCCGATCAGGATCGACCAGAAGGCAAGGCGTAGCACGACCTGCTTGCCCGAAGGCTGTGCGCCATCGCTTGCGGAAGTCAGCATGTCAGTGTCCTGCCGTAGCGATGAAGGCGGTCAGGCCGCCTTCACATTCTTTCTGCGTGGCAGATGCGCCACGATATTCTCGATCATTCGCATACCCGCATCACCGCCCAGCGTCATGATGGATTCGGGATGGAACTGCACTGCGGCAACAGGTTCCGACTTATGTTCAATGGCCATGATCACGCCGTCTTCCGTTTCGGCTGTCACGAAAAAATCGTCCGGCAAGCGCACGGGATCAGCAAAGATTGAATGATATCGACCAACCGTGACCTCCTTCGGCAGACCCGAGAAGATCACGCCCTCCTTCGAAACCGTGATGCGCGACGGCTTCCCGTGCATGGGAATATGCAGTTGCCGCAATTCGCCACCATAGGCTTCGGCCAAGGCCTGAAGGCCAAGACATACCCCGAACATCGGCAGCGAACGCTCTCTCGCCTTGCGGATCGTCGCTTTGCAGTCGAAATCCGTTGGCGTGCCCGGTCCAGGCGACAATACAACGAGATCGGGCTTGATCCGGTCGAAGACTTCCTCAGGCACCGGCGCACGCACGGTGGATACCGTGGCCCCTGTTTGACGAAAGTAATTTGCAAGCGTGTGAACGAAGCTGTCCTCGTGGTCGACGAGCAGGATCGACACGCCCTCACCCACCTTGGCGCTTTCGCGTTGCTTGACGGCTGCATTGCCGATCTGCGCTTCGCGGATCGCAGCCAGCATGGCCGAGGCTTTCAACTCGGTTTCAGCTTCCTCTTCTTGCGGATCGGAATCAAACAACAACGTAGCGCCTGCCCGCACTTCCGCAATACCGTCCTTGATGCGGATGGTGCGCAGCGTCAGACCCGTGTTCAGGTCGCCGTTGAAATGCACCATTCCGATCGCGCCGCCATACCAGGCACGCGGGCTTTTCTCATTCTGCTCGATGAAGCGCATGGCCCAGAGTTTCGGTGCGCCGGTCACAGTTACCGCCCAGGCGTGGGACAAAAACGCGTCGAACGCATCCATATCCTCGCGCAACCGGCCCTCGATGTGATCCACCGTATGAATCAGGCGCGAATACATTTCGATCTGGCGGCGGCCGATCACCCGCACCGAGCCCGGTTCGCAAACCCGGCTCTTGTCGTTGCGGTCGACATCCGAGCACATGGTCAACTCGGATTCGTCTTTCTTGGAATTCAGGAGCCGAATA
>JAFAGL010000241.1 GCA_023422735.1 Pseudomonadota bacterium | reverse complement strand
GGCCTGCGCACGGCGCTGACACGCGGCCTCAAGGCCTATGCGGAGCTGACCGGCAACAAGCGCGCTTCGATCGTGATGGCCGATGATGTGATGATCTCGGCGGCCGGCATGTTGTCGGTCTTCATTCGCGAACCGGAATTCGTGGGCCAGACAAAAGACAAACTCGCCACGCTTGAGGCACAGCGCATTGTCGAAAATGCGATCCGCGATCCGTTCGATCACTGGCTGGCGGACAACCCGCAGGAAGCCTCGAAGCTTCTCGACTGGGTGATCGCGCGCGCCGACGAGCGTCTCAAGCGCCGGCAGGAAAAGGAAGTCAGCCGCAAAAGTGCGGTGCGCAAGCTGCGCCTGCCCGGCAAGCTGGCCGATTGCACGCAAACGGCAGCCCAGGGCGCAGAGCTCTTCATCGTCGAGGGTGACTCGGCGGGCGGCTCGGCCAAGCAGGCGCGCGACCGCGCCAGCCAGGCGATCCTCCCCTTGCGCGGCAAGATCCTGAATGTCGCTTCGGCAGGTTCCGAGAAGCTCGGTGCGAACCAGCAGATCTCGGATCTCATCCAAGCGCTCGGTTGCGGGACCCGTTCGAAATATCGCGACGAGGATCTGCGCTATGACCGCGTCATCATCATGACCGATGCTGACGTCGACGGCGCGCATATTGCGTCGCTCCTGATCACCTTCTTTTATCAGGAAATGCCGAACCTGATCCGCGACGGCCATCTTTATATGGCCGTGCCGCCGCTTTACCGCATCAGCCAGGGCGGCAAGGTCATGTATGCGCGCGACGATGCGCACAAGGATCAGCTTCTAAAGACCGAGTTCACCGGCCGCGGCAAGGTCGAGCTTGGGCGCTTCAAGGGCCTGGGCGAGATGATGGCGTCTCAGCTCAAGGAAACCACGATGGACCCGAAGAAGCGCACGCTTCTGCGCATCGAGGTTCAGGATGAGGCTGACGCAACAAAGGCAACGGTCGACGCCTTGATGGGAACCAAACCCGAGCTTCGCTTCCGTTTCATTCAGGAAAACGCGGAGTTCGCCGACTCGCTGGATATCTGACGCCGGCGTTCAACGCTTGATGCCCATGGCCGCATTGGGCTACCACCGTCGCATTCATTTGGGAGGCGCGACGATGGCAGGGTTGTATCTGGACGAGTTTGAAATTGGTGCGGTGATCCGGCACACGCTCACCAAAAGCGTGACCGAGAGCGATAATATGTTGTTCTCGGTAATGACGCTCAACCCGCAGCCCCTGCACATTGATTTCGACTTCGCCGCCAAAAGCGAATGGGGCAAGCCGCTGGTCAATTCCCTTTTCACGCTCGGCCTGATGATCGGTATTTCGGTGCATGACACGACGCTCGGCACTACGATCGGCAATCTCGGTATGACGGATACCGAGTTTCCGCATCCTGTTTTCCACGGCGACACGATCCGGGTTGAAACGGAAGTGAAGTCGGTCCGTGAATCGAAATCGAAGCCTGATCGAGGGATCGTAGAGTTTGAGCACCGCGCCTATAATCAGGATGACAAGCTTGTGGCGCGTTGCACGCGACAGGCCATGATGCTCAAAAAGCCGGTGGCCTGATGCGTTCGCTCTTGTTTGTTCCCGGCGACTCTGACCGCAAGCTCGAAAAAGGCCTGGGTTCCGGCGCCGATGTGCTGCTGATCGACCTTGAAGACAGCGTAAGCTTTGCCAACAAGCCAGCGGCGCGCGAGACCACGGCGGCCTTCCTCGCTGCCAATCGCGGCAAGGATGGCCCCCTTCTCTATGTGCGCGTCAATGATCTGCAATCCGGCCTCACGGAAGATGATCTCGCGACCATCATGGCGGGCAAGCCCGCAGGCATCATGCTGCCCAAGGCAACCACCCGCGCCGATCTCGAACAGCTTTCCGCAAAACTTCGCGTTCATGAGGCTGAGCACGGGCTGGAAGATGGCGGAACACGCGTCATCGCGCTGATCACCGAAACGCCGGCGGCCGTGCTGTCCGCGTCGACGTGGCAGGAGCGGCATCCAAGGCTTGTCGGCCTGACATGGGGGGCCGAAGACTTGTCGGCGGAAGTGGGCGCCGATCGCACGCGCACCGAAAGCGGGCAATATACGGATGTTTTCCGCCTGTCCCGCGCGCTGACCATTCTGGCTGCATCGGCCAGCGAAACGGCCGCAGTCGACACGGTTTTCGTCAATTTTCGAGATGAAGACGCGCTGCGGCGCGAATGCGTTGAAGCCGCCCGCGACGGCTTTACCGGCAAGATGGCTATCCATCCGGCCCAAGTTGCCGTCATCAACGAGGTCTTCACACCAAGCGCAGAAGCCATTTCGGAAGCGCAGGCCGTTGCCGATGCCTTTGCCAAGGCCGGCAATCCCGGCGTCGTGGGGATCGACGGCAAGATGTTCGACCGCCCTCACCTCAAGCGCGCCCAGCGCTTGCTCGCACGCGCTTCAGCCTGATCGGACTTTCAGCCGAAGCAGCAATGTTTCGGCTGAATATCCTTGAGCAGCACTTCGCTCAGGGCTTCACATCCGTCCAGCGCGGCCGACGCAAGGCGAAAGTCTCCGTCACGCTGGCATAATCCATATAGCCGAGCCGTGCCGTGCTGCCCGCCTCGACAATATCGAAAAGCCCGTCCTTGAGGCAGCTTTCGTCAATGTGAACGCCGACCACCTGCCCGATCACGACATGGGCGCTGCTGGTCCCACCATCCAGCGTCAAGGGGCGAAGGATCTGCGTGACCTTGCATTCCAGCGCCGCATGGGCTTCCGCTACGCGCGGTGCCTTCACGATCTGCGAAGGCGCAGGCGTCAGCTCAGCATATTCGAACTCGCTCACACCGCGCGGCGCATCTACCGAGCTGCGGTTCATGGCCTCGACCAGATTGCGGCTCACCAGATTGGCGACGAATTCACCGCTTTCTTCTGCAAAGGCATGGCTGTCCTTCGGCCCTTCGGAAGAAAACCACACCAAAGGCGGGTTGCCCGAAAGCGCGTTGAAAAACGAATAAGGCGCGAGATTGACGCGGCCATCTCGCGACTGCGTCGAAATCCAGCCAATCGGACGCGGCGCAACGATCGCCTTGAACGGGTCATGAGGCAGACCGTGGCCCTGAGCGGGTTCGTAAAACATGCCTATGCCTCCGAAGGTCCTGCATAATCGCTGACGATTTCGCTGAGATCTGGCCGCGGTCGCTCGAAAATCTCGCCCTCATGCGTGCCTATATGGACAAAGCCCACGACGCGCTCTTCCGGTTTCAAGCCAAGCAAGCGGCGACCTTCCGCCGAATCGGAATACCAGTTGCTGATCCAGTTTGCGGAATAGCCAAGCGCTTCGGCTGCAAGCACGAGGTTCATGGCTGCAGCACCGCCTGACAGAAATTTTTCCCATTCCGGAATTTTCGGATGCGCTTTGGGCACGGACACGACGCCGATCACCAGCGGCGCGCGCGAAAACCGTGTCATTTCCTGTTGACGACGACCTTCAGGAAGCGGCCCTTCGTTCTGTTCGGCCAGCGCAACAAGATGCTGGCCGACCTCGACACGCGCATCGCCGCGGTACAGAATAAAACGCCAGGGCGCCAGCTTCCCGTGGTCCGGCACTCGCGAGGCAATTTGCAGAATGGTCTGCAACTCGCTGTCGGATGGCCCCGGCTCCTTCATTTCAGCAATCGGTGCGGATTTGCGGGTGGACAGAAAGTCGATGATAGCGGAAGACATGGATTGAGCTCCTGAAGCAACCGATTGCACGTGCGCGCCTCAGCGAAATGCCTGGGTCATGCGGGTGGATACGGTCTTGAAATTGCCATTGCGGGCAGGTTCAACGCAAGTCGTAGTGAGAAGGTTGTCGTTCCGAAATGATCTCCCTGGCCATGCGTTCTGCACTTCTGGGCGCATCACTTCTTGTTTTCTCCGCTCACCCCGGCTTGGCGCAACAGGGCGGACCCGGCGGGCCGGGTGGCGGTCGAGGTGGCCCTGGCCAGGAAGGGTCGGGAGGAAATGGTGATCGTCGGCCGCTTCTGGCGCCGCCGGGCTCAAATCATCCAGCCTATGATCTGCCCGATGAGCCGGCTTCCGGCAATCTGGAGTTACCGCAAGCACGCGGCTTTGGTGATGCGCCGCTGTCAAATCTACCATCCGTCAAACTTCCCGGTATTATCAACTACGCACCTTCTGCGCAGCCCGGCCCCTTGGCCACCGGCGACTTTGGCGAAATAACGCTTGGCGCGCATCTGACAGAGGAAGCGCGTGAAATCCCTCGCGGTCTGGTTTGGCGCATTTTCAAACCCGAAGCGGGCGACGACGGCAAGCTGCCGCTTGTCGCGTCTGCGGAGGGTGGAACCAGCGTCTTCCAGCTTCAACCCGGCAGTTATCTCGTTCACGCTGCGTATGGGCGCGCCGGCGTGACCAAGCGGATTACCGTGACACGGGATCCCAAACACGAATCGCTGGTTCTGGACGCTGGCGGCCTCAAACTCGATGCCGTTTTGTCCGGCGGCCTGCGAATCCCGGCAGACAAATTGCGATTTTCCATTTTCGACAGCCATACGGATGCAACTGGCGAGCGCCCGCTGATCATCCCGGATGTCAGCCCCGGCACTGTGGTTCGGCTGAATGCCGGCACCTATCACGTGGTTTCGACCTACGGTTCCGTGAACGCGGTGATCCGCGCCGATATTCGCGTCGAAGGCGGTCAGATCACCGAAGCGACCGTAGAGCACAAGGCAGCGCAAGTGACTTTAAAGCTGGTTCGCGAAGCAGGCGGCGAAGCCATGGCAGATACGGCCTGGTCAGTTCTCAACGCGTCCGGCGACATCGTTCAGGAAAGCGTCGGCGCCTTCGCGTCCATGGTGCTTGCGGAAGACACTTACACAATGGTCGCGAAGAACCGTGACCGTGTTTACAGCCGCGAGTTCACCGTCGTGCCCGGACAGAATCAAGATGTCGAAGTGCTCGCCGTCGAAGGACAGCCCGCCGGCTTGAGTGAATCGAGCGGCGACGAATAAGAAAGCCCGGCGCGATCAAAAGACCGCGCCGGGCTTGCAGTTCGAAGTCGCAATCAGTCGTTTTCGGCCAGCCGCACCAGATCCGGCGGCGTCGCTTCGGCAACCAGCATGCTGATTGCCTCGTCGAGTCCCATGGCCGACTGGTCGCGCGAACCGAACCGGCGGATATTGACCGCCCGCTCCTCGGCTTCGCGCTTGCCGCAAACAAGAATTACCGGCACTTTTGCAAGGCTGTGCTCGCGGATCTTGTAGTTGATCTTCTCGTTGCGCAGATCGAGCTCGGTCAGCAGACCGGCCTTCTTCAGCGCCTTTTGAACATCGCGGGCATAGTCGTCAGCCTCGGAAGTGATCGTGGTGACGACAACCTGAAGCGGCGCGAACCACAGCGGCACGTGACCGGCGAAGTTCTCGATCAGGATGCCGAGGAACCGCTCCATCGAACCGCAGATCGCGCGATGGATCATCACCGGCTGCTTCTTTTCCGAATCCGAGCCAATATAGAAGGCGCCGAAGCGTTCCGGTAGGTTGAAGTCCACCTGCGTGGTGCCGCACTGCCATTCGCGGCCGATCGCGTCTTTCAGCGTATATTCGAATTTCGGACCATAGAAAGCGCCCTCGCCCGGCAGGATGCCGGTCTTGATGTCGGGAGACTGCGCCTCGATCGTCTTGAGCACATCCATCATGACGCTTTCGGCACGGTCCCAAAGCGCATCGGAACCAACGCGCTTTTCAGGTCGCGTCGACAGCTTGATCGTGATGCCCTCGAAGCCGAAATCCTTGTAGACCGACAGGATCAGATCGTTGATGGCGAGACATTCCTCGGCCATCTGATCGTCGGTGCAGAAGATATGCGCATCGTCCTGCGTGAAGCCGCGCACCCGCATCAACCCATGCAATGCGCCCGATGGCTCATAGCGGTGCACCGCACCGAATTCGGCGAGGCGGATCGGCAGTTCGCGATAGGATTTAAGGCCGTGCTTGAAGATCTGCACATGACCGGGACAGTTCATCGGCTTGAGCGCAAACACGCGCTCATCCTCCGTGTCGTCGCCGGCGGTCGTCACCTTGAACATGTTGTCGCGATACCAGCCCCAGTGGCCGGATGTTTCCCACAGGCTGTGGTCGAGAACCTGCGGCGCGTTCACTTCCTGATAATCGCCTTCCAGCCGGCGGCGCATATAGGAAACGAGGTTCTGGAACATCTTCCAGCCCTTCGCGTGCCAGAACACGACGCCCGGCCCTTCTTCCTGGAAGTGGAAAAGATCCATCTCGCGACCAAGACGGCGATGATCGCGCTTTTCAGCTTCTTCAAGCACATGAAGATAGTGGTCGAGCTGGTCCTGGGTGGCCCAGGCCGTGCCGTAGATCCGCGTCAGCATGGGGTTGTTGGAATCGCCACGCCAATAAGCGCCAGCCACCTTCATCAGCTTGAAAGCGGTGCCGATCTGGCCGGTCGAGGCCATATGCGGGCCACGGCACAGGTCGAACCAGTCGCCCTGGTAATAGATCTTGAGATCCTGGCCTTCCGGGATCGCGTCGATCAGTTCAACCTTGTAGGCTTCGCCCTTGTCCCTGAAGACCTGCTTGGCGCGGTCGCGATCCCACACTTCCTTCGTGAACGGCTTGTTGCGCTGGATGATCTCGCGCATCTTCTTCTCGATGACGGGAAAGTCCTCGGGCGTGAAGGGCTCGTTGCGTGCGAAGTCGTAATAGAAACCGTTTTCGATCACCGGGCCGATGGTCACCTGCGTACCGGGCCACAGTTCCTGAACGGCTTCAGCCAGAACGTGGGCGGTGTCGTGGCGGATCAGCTCCAGCGCGCGCGGATCGTCACGCAGGATGATCTCGACCTTGCCGGATGCGCCAAGCGAATCGGAAAGATCGCGCACAGTGCCGTCAACGGCATAGGCAACGGCCTTCTTGGCAAGGGATTTGGAAATGGATTCAGCGAGTTGGAGGCCAGTCGTCGCGGCATCGTAGTCGCGCACCGAACCGTCCGGGAATGTGAGGGAAACCTGTGACATGCGTTTTTTGCTCCGTTATCCAGTCCCGCATACGAACGCGGGTGGGTGGCTTGCCCCTTCAAGGGGCGCGGACGTGCATGTAACGGGCTGAGCGCGAGGCGTAAAGCCTAATGCGCAGAATGGTTTGGCTTGGCGCCGAAAACCCACAATCGCCACGGTGCCCAGAAGGCATGTCGCGGTCCCAGATCATCCGGCACCACGTCGATGCCATGCGTGCCGCCGGGGCCGCATCGTATGACTCGAAACAGCGACAACCACCCGCCGGACCATAAGCCATGCCGGGCGATCGCCTCATAGGAATATTCCGAACAGGTCGGAAAATGCCGGCAGCCATTGCCGACAAAGCCGGAAAGCGTGAGTTGATAAAGCCGCACGAACCCCGTCCCGAACACGCGCCCGGGCGTGCGCGGCCAAGGGCCGGAGAAATTACGGGAACGTTTTACCGGCATGAGTGTTCAGCCTGCCGACTTTGCCTTCAGGATCAGACGCGCTTTCTCTACGAATTTCGCGGCTGGCCCTGATGCCGTCGACCAGATTCGTGCTGCACTTAGATCATAATAGCCGTGCATGATACGGTTGCGGGTCCAATAAGCCTCCGCAAGCTCTAGCTCACTGAACTGGTCCGCCGCAGCGGATGCCTTGAGGTGGTGAGACGCCTCGCCGATGCATTCAAGACAGCGGATTACCGCATCTTGCGTCCTCAGATCGCGTTCAAACGCAGCTTGGTCGATGCCGGCGAGGTAACTGGACATGCGCTCGCCCCAATGCACGATATCAGACAGCCAGTCTTCGTCTGTCCGCTTCGTCTTTGCCATCAAAGAGGCCTTAGATGCTGGAGAATGCTTGGTGCAGCATGGGGACGCAAGGAATCGTCCTCGCCGAGATCGACGTGGCAGCCAAGCAGTTGATTGAGTTCGTCTGCGAGACGTGCCAGCTCAAAGTATGAGGTGCCCGCCTTTGGGTGGACCAGCAAATCCAGATCGCTGTCTTCCGTGTCCTCACCCCGCGCGACTGACCCAAATATGCGCGGATTGCTCACAGGATAACGCGCGAGAATTGCCAGCACCTCGTCACGGTGTTTTGCAAGAGCTTCGGAAGGTCGCATCAACTTCCCCTCAAGCTACCTTGGTCAAGTTCGCGCGTTCGATCTGGTCGATCGCATCTACCACCGCGTCGAAAGTCAGCATGGTCGAGGCGTGGCGGGCTTTGTAGTCGCGCAC
>JAFAGL010000202.1 GCA_023422735.1 Pseudomonadota bacterium | reverse complement strand
GGCCGACTTTGATCGCCAACAAGGACAAGGAAATCGCGCGTCTGGAGCAGATCTACCGTGCAGGGCTCGACAAAACCAATGTCACGATTTTCGATGAACGCGCCACGTTGGAAGATCGGCATACGGTGAGACTGGCATCGGGCAAGACCGTGACCGCCGAGCATATCCTGATCGCCACCGGCGGACGTCCAAATCCACACGATGCGCTGCCGGGATCCGAACTCGCCATCTTTTCCGACCAGGTCTTTGACCTGAAGGAACTGCCGAAATCCATTGTGATTGCTGGTGGCGGATATATCGCCGTCGAATTCGCGAATGTCTTCTGCGGTTTGGGCGTGGATACGACCCTTGTGTATCGCGGCCAGAAAATTCTGGGCGGGTTCGACATGGATCTGCGCGATCAGTTGCAGGAGGAAATGCTGGCTCGAGGCATTCGCGTGCTGTGCCACACCACGTTCAAATCGCTGTCCCGTCGCGATGACGGGCGCGTCGACGCCGAGCTTTCGGATGGCACGACCATTTGCGGTGATCAGATCCTTCTGGCGCTGGGCCGTCTTCCGAACACGGAAGGGCTTGGACTCGACAAGCTTGGCATCGAGCTCGATCACATCGGCGCAATCCCAGTCGACCAGTATTCGCGCACGAGCGTCGACAATGTCTGGGCGATCGGCGACGTCACCAACCGGGTGCAACTGACGCCTGTAGCCATCCACGAGGCCATGTGTCTCGTTGAAACCTTGTGGAAAAACAATCCGACGGCACCGGATCACGAAGCCATCCCGACCGCCGTGTTTTCGCAGCCGGAAATCGGTACGGTCGGTTTGACCGAGGAAGAAGCGGGCGAGATCTATGATGAAGTCGAAGTCTATCGCGCGAATTTCCGGCCGATGAAAACCTCGTTTGCCGGGCGCGATGACAGGATGCTCATGAAGCTGATCGTGGATGCCAAGTCGAAAACCGTGGTCGGTGCCCATATTCTGGGTGCGGATGCAGGTGAAATGGCGCAGCTGCTCGGCATTCCGGTCAAGGCGAAACTCAGCAAGGAGTGGTTTGACCGTACAATGGCGGTTCATCCCACGGCCGCTGAAGAACTGGTGACGATGTATTCGCCAAGCTACATCGTGAGGAATGGCGAACGCGTCTCCTGAAGCCATGAACAGGACGTAGTTCACTTCGGCTTTCTTCGCCGCACTGGTATGCGCGCGCCGCTTCCTGTATAGGACCGCCACTTCCCAACAACGGAGAAGATGCGGTCGGGAAAAAGTGCCGCAAAGCCAAATAGGTGCAATAATGACGAAGTGGTCGCCGAATTCGTGGAGAGCAAAACCAATTCAGCAGGTTCCGTCCTATCCGGACTTTACCGCGCTGGAAGATGTTGAGGCTCGTCTTGCTACGTTTCCGCCGCTCGTTTTTGCTGGTGAAGCGCGCAAGCTGAAGAAGCAACTCGCGTCGGTCGCCAATGGCGAAGCCTTCCTTTTGCAGGGAGGCGATTGCGCTGAAAGCTTCGCGGAACACGGTGCGGACAATATTCGCGATTTCTTCCGCGTTTTCCTGCAAATGTCTGTTGTGTTGACCTATGCCGGCGCTCAGCCCGTCGTAAAGGTCGGGCGCATCGCGGGCCAGTTTGCCAAGCCGCGTTCGTCGGACATCGAGAAGCAGGGTGATGTTGCGCTGCCGTCTTATCGCGGCGACATCATCAACGGCATCGACTTCGACGAGAAGTCGCGTATTCCCGATCCGGCGCGTCAGGAAATGGCTTATCGCCAGTCCGCTGCCACGCTCAACCTGCTGCGCGCTTTCGCTCAAGGCGGCTACGCATCGCTTGAGAATGTTCACAAGTGGATGCTCGGCTTCATCTCGGATAGTCCGCAGGCCGCCAAATATGAAGCGCTCGCGAACCGCATCACCGAAACCATGGAGTTCATGCGGGCGGTCGGCATCACGTCGGAAAGCAATTATGCGCTGCGTGAGACCGATTTTTACACCAGCCATGAAGCGTTGTTGCTCGGTTACGAGCAGGCGTTGACGCGTATCGATTCGACGTCGGGTGATTGGTATGCAACGTCCGGTCACATGATCTGGATCGGGGACCGCACACGCCAGCCGGATCACGCGCATATCGAATATTGCCGTGGCATCAAGAATCCGCTTGGCCTGAAATGCGGTCCGTCGCTGACGCCGGATGGCTTGATCGAACTGATCGATCAGCTCAATCCGGAAAACGAGCCGGGCCGCCTGACGCTGATCGCACGCTTTGGCGCCGAGAAGGTTGGCGATCATCTGCCGAAACTGGTTCGTGCGGTCGAAAAGGAAGGTCGCAAGGTCGTCTGGTCCTGCGATCCGATGCACGGCAACACGATCACGGCGGCAGGCTACAAAACGCGCCCCTTCGATCGGATATTGCAGGAAGTCCAGAACTTCTTTGAAGTGCATCGGGCCGAGGGCACACATCCGGGCGGCATTCATGTCGAGATGACTGGCAAGAATGTCACCGAATGCACGGGTGGCGCGCGCGCCATTCGTGATGAAGAGTTGCAGGATCGATATCACACGCATTGCGATCCGCGCTTGAACGCAGAACAAGCGGTGGAATTGGCCTTCCTGGTCAGCGATCTTCTGAAGAAGTCTGAAAAGCCGCAGCAGAAGCAGGCGGTGAACGGCTGATCCGGTTGCCTGTTCTATCGGGAGTGCTTCGGTCTTTCCGATAGGTTTGAAACAAAAAAGGCACGCTTGGCTTGTTCGAGCGTGCCTTTTTGATGCCCGGATGCCTGGACTTTCGGAAAACTTATTGTTTTTCCTCGGTCTTCTTCTCACAGGCCATGACTTTGCGTGCCACGAAATAGGCGACCAGCGCCATCAGTGCGATGATCGCGATCGCGCCAAGCAATTGCTGGTGCCCCTTCAGGGCGTCGCCGATCAAGGCTTCTGCGCCGAGCCCGAAAAAATAGCCTATGCCGACGAACAGCGTGGCCCAAACGATCGACGACAAAACATTGAAGATCAGGAAGGTTTGCCAGTCGATCCGGGCCAGGCCACAGGCAACGCCGCCAAGCAGACGCAGGCCGTAAGCATAGCGGTTGAAGAAAACGAATGCGCGCGGATTTGTTTGCGCCAAACGCATCACATGCTTGAAACCGGGCTTGCTACGCAGCCGGTTCACCCAGCGATGATTGGAACACCATTTGCCGAAGACGTAATATCCGGTATCGCCGACGAATGTACCGATCAGGGCCGCGATGAAAGTCGGCCAAAGCGGCAGCAGGAGCTGGTGGGCGAAGAAGCCGCCAACTATCGCGACGCCTTCTCCTTCAGCCGCACTGCCGGCGAAAACGGCGATCAACCCGTATTCGCGCACGAGGGTATGCAACGTGTCGATCATCAGCCGTTTTCAATCTTCATTCAGTCTATCGCCTTTTCATTCCCCAGCGATTCTGTCATCGGCTTTTACGTCGCAGTTGGCGACAGGACCATGTCCTTGACGCAAGAATCGAATGTGCGCTCCTTGTTGACGCAGCTTGCGGCGATTGCAGGGCGTAAATGCGCGGGGTACATCTTTTTCCATGGCTCAGACTCAACCAGTTTCAGAACCGCGCAACATTTTGCGGATTGCGATCGCGCAGCTTAATCCGACGGTCGGCGATATTTCCGGCAATCTCGAGCTTGCACGCAGAGCCCGAAAGGAAGCAGCCGGGCAGGGTGCCGACCTTGTTCTGTTTACCGAGCTTTTCATCGCGGGCTATCCGCCGGAAGATCTCATTCTCAAGCCGGCTTTCATCAAGGCTTGCGAAGCGGCCGCGCTGCAACTGGCGGAAGAAACGGGTGATGGCGGACCGGGCGTCATCATCGGCACGCCACTCAAGCGCAACAGCGGTGTGCATAATTCGGTGATCGTTGCCGATAATGGCGAAATCCTCGGTGAGCGCTACAAGGTCGATCTGCCGAATTACGGCGAATTCGACGAAAAGCGCGTTTTTCAGGCGGGTCCGAATATGCCGGGGCCGATCAGCTTTCGCGGTGTTCGGATCGGCATCCCGATCTGCGAGGATATCTGGGGCGATCTCGGCGTTTGCGAGACACTATCGGAAAGCGGGGCTGAACTCCTGCTCGTACCGAACGGCTCGCCTTATTATCGCGGCAAGATGGATGTGCGCCATCAGGTTGCGATTCGACAGGTCATCGAAAGCGGTTTGCCGCTGATTTATGCCAATCAGCTCGGCGGTCAGGATGAGTTGGTATTCGATGGCGCTTCCTTTGGAATCGAAGCAGACAAATCGCTGGCCTTTCAACTCTCCGAATTCGAGGAATCCGTTGCGGTCCTGACCTGGAAACGGGTGGATGGAGTGTGGACATGCGACAAGGGTCCGATGGCCAGGATCCCTCAGGGCGATGAAGCCGATTATCGGGCCTGCATGCTTGGCTTGCGCGATTACGTGAACAAGAATGGCTTCAAAAACGTGGTGCTTGGCCTTTCAGGCGGCATCGATTCGGCAATCTGTGCGGCGCTCGCGGTGGACGCATTGGGGGAAGAAAGGCTGCATGCGATCATGCTGCCTTATCGATATACGTCAGAAGAATCGCTGAAGGACGCCGAAGACTGTGCAAAGGCGCTCGGCTGCCGGTATGATATCGTACCCATCGCCGAGCCCGTGGAGGGGTTTTTATCGGCCCTGTCAGACACATTCGCCGGCACCCCGTCAGGCATCACGGAAGAAAATCTGCAGTCGCGCACGCGCGGCACCATCCTCATGGCGGTGTCCAACAAGTTCGGCTCCATGGTCGTGACCACAGGCAACAAGAGCGAAATGTCGGTCGGCTATGCCACGCTTTACGGCGACATGAATGGCGGCTTCAATCCGATCAAGGACATCTACAAGATGCAGGTCTACGCGCTGTCGAAATGGCGCAACGAACACCTGCCGCCGGGCGCTTTGGGTCCGACCGGCGAGGTCATCCCGCAAAACATTCTCGACAAGGCCCCGTCGGCTGAACTCAGGCCCAACCAGACCGACCAGGATTCTCTGCCGCCCTATCCGGTGCTCGACGCAATCCTCGAAGCGCTGGTCGAGGGCGAAAAGGGCGTCGACGACATCGTCGAAATGGGTTTTGAGCGACCGACCGTCGAG